>DAOWFT010000021.1 GCA_030637845.1 Thalassospiraceae bacterium | reverse complement strand
GTGGCGGTAATGGATTTTGACGTTCATCACGGCAACGGTACCCAGAGCGCATTTTGGGATGATGAAAACATGTTTTATGCATCAACCCATCAGTCGCCGTGCTATCCCGGTAGCGGGGCCGAGCGCGAACGGGGTGCGTTTGGCAATATAGTCAACGCGCCAATTGCCCCCGGCGGCAATGGCGAGGATTTTAGGGATGCGTTCGGGTTTGTTCGCACCGGACTAAGGGATTTCGCCCCCGATCTATTGATAATTTCAGCCGGTTTCGATGCCCATGCCAGCGATCCTCTGGCGGGCCTTAATCTGGTGGAGGATGATTTCAAGTGGGTTACGGATGAGCTTTTGGCAATTGCCGATATTTCCGCCAAGGGAAGGGTGGTATCGGTTATGGAGGGCGGCTATGACCTGGGCGCGCTGGCGTCATCGGTAAAGGTGCATGTAAAATGTCTTATTGATACCAGTAAATAAGCCTAAGTTGATTTCTTGCTTTATAAACTTGAAAAGCCTTAAATTGGCGCTGAAACACATACTGAGGAATATTTTGAAATGGCCAAGGCAAAAAAGCAAAGCGAACAAAAATCACCAGATATACCGGCAGATATAAAGGCTCTTAGTTTTGAAGAGGCATTGGCTGAGCTGGAAAATATAGTCGGCGACCTTGAAGACGGCTCGGGCGAGCTTGAAAGCGCCATTAAGGCATTTGAGCGCGGAACCCACCTTAAACGCCACTGTGAACAAAAACTAAAAGAAGCAGAAGCAAGAATAGAAAAAATTGTTCCGGGTTCTGGTGGCAAACCCAGCGCCGAGCCAGCGGAGTTTGATTAAGGGTGTCACAATCAAATAAATCAAATACAGATGCATTTTCGGCCCAGTTGAAAAAAACCGCGGCTCGGGTTGATGCTGTGCTTGAAAAATTGCTACCAAAACCAAATGGCCCCGAAGGCCGCCTGATGGAGGCCGTTAGGTATTCAACCCTTGGCGGTGGCAAACGCATAAGACCGTTTCTTACACTAAACACCGCCGCTCTGTTTGAGGTGGACAGCGAAAGCGCGGAACGTACCGCCGCCGCTATTGAAATGATACACTCCTATTCTTTGATACACGATGACCTGCCGGCAATGGATGATGATGATCTTCGTCGTGGTCGTAAAACCGCACATATAAAATTTGACGAAGCCACCGCTATACTGGCAGGTGATGCGCTTCAGGCATTGGCATTTGAAGTAATCGCTAGCGATAAAACCCATCAGGACGCAAGCATTCGGATTGAACTGGTTGATGCGCTTTCTAAAGCCGCTGGTCCAAAGGGTATGGTCGGCGGACAGATGTTGGATCTTGTGGCCCATGAGCACAATTTTGATATGAACGAGGTCGCACGTTTACAGCGAATGAAAACAGGTGCGCTAATAGATGTGTCGTGCCTTGGTGGATGTATTCTTGGTAAAGCATCCGAACACGCCCGCCAAATGTTGCATGGATATGCCCATGACCTTGGATTGGCCTTTCAAATTGCCGATGATTTGCTTGATTATGAAGGCGATGAAGAAACGGTTGGTAAAAAAACCGGCAAGGATCAGGCCCAAGGTAAAGCCAGCTTTGTAACCATGCTGGGCGCAGAAGGGGCCCGAGAACAGGCCAAGGCGCTTTCCGCCCAAGCGGTAGAACATCTTGCAATATATGAAAAAAAGGCAGACCCTTTACGTGATTTGGCTAATTTTGTGGTTGAGCGGTTGTCCTGAGGTCAATTGGGGTCTAAAACCCAGCTTATGTAGCAATATGAGTGCTCAAATGAGGAAAAAATGACTGAAACGGTGGATGGCACCCCCATACTAGACAGTATTTCCAGCCCAGAAGATATTCGTTCATTGGAATTGGATGATATCAAGCTGCTGGCCGATGAATTGCGTTCTGAGACCATTCGCACCACCTCAATTACCGGTGGCCATCTGGGGGCATCGCTGGGTGTTGTTGAATTAACCACCGCTCTTCATCATGTATTTAATACCCCCGATGACAAGCTCATCTGGGATGTGGGCCATCAGTGTTATCCCCACAAGATATTAACTGGCAGGCGCGAACAAATGAGAACCCTTCGCCAAGGCGGTGGTATTTCAGGTTTTACCAACAAGGCAGAAAGCAAGTTTGACCCGTTCGGTGCCGGGCATAGCTCTACATCTATTTCGGCGGGCCTTGGCATGGCCGTTGCCCGCGATTTGGATGGCGGCACAAATAATATTATTGCCGTAATTGGTGATGGCGCCATGAGCGCAGGTATGGTTTACGAAGCAATGAACCACGCCGGTTCGCAGGATTCACGCCTAATTATTATTCTTAATGATAATGATATGTCCATAGCCCCACCAGTTGGCGCCATGAGCGCGTATCTTTCTAGGCTTATTTCATCGAAACCATTCCGTCAGGCCCGCGATCTTGCCAAACAGCTTTCGCAAAAATTGCCGCGTCGTTTGGAAGAGGCGGCAAGACGAGCCGAAGAATATGCCCGTGGTTTGGTTACCGGCGGTACGCTGTTTGAAGAAATGGGTATTTTTTATGTTGGCCCGATTGATGGCCATAATCTGGATCATTTATTGCCAGTTTTAAAAAATGTGCGCGATGACGATGGTGTGGGCCCGGTATTAATTCACGTTGTTACACAAAAAGGTCATGGCTATGCCCCTGCCGAAGATGCGCCGGATAAATATCACGGTGTTGGCCGTTTTGATGTTGTTACCGGCACACAAGAAGTAAGTAAAAAATCAAACGCACCTAGTTATACTTCGGTTTTTTCCGATGAAATGGTACGCCTTGGTGGGGTAGATGAAAAAATAGTTGCCATTACAGCCGCCATGCCATCTGGAACCGGGCTTGATGAATTTGCTGAAAAATACCCCGAACGCTTTTTTGATGTGGGAATTGCCGAACAGCATGCGGTTACCTTTGCCGCCGGATTAGCGGCAGAGGGTGTAAAACCGTTTTGTGCAATTTATTCAACCTTCCTTCAGCGTGCCTACGATCAAGTAATTCATGATGTGGCAATTCAAAAGCTTCCGGTACGCTTTGCCCTTGACCGTGGCGGGCTTGTTGGCGCCGATGGCGCAACCCATCATGGGTCTTTTGATTTAGCTTATCTTGGCTGTGTTCCTGGTATTGTGGTGATGGCCCCAGCTGATGAGGTTGAGCTTAAAAATATGACAGCAACAGCCGCCGCATTTGACGAAGGGCCAATTGCTTTTAGGTATCCGCGCGGCGAAGGAATTGGGACCCCGCTTCCCGCCGCAGGAACAACCCTTGAAATTGGCCGTGGCCGCATAATTACCGAAGGCACAACGGTCGGTATTATTTCCATTGGCACACGCCTAGCCGCAGCATTAGAAGCCGGTGAAAAATTGGCGGCACAGGGTTTTTCCACATCCGTTGCCGATGCCCGGTTTATGAAGCCGTTGGATGAAAACTTGATAGAGCGCATGGCGCGCGAGCACGAGATATTGATAACCATAGAAGAAGGTTCTCACGGTGGCTTTGGTGCCAGCGTTATCGAGCATCTTTCCAACAAAGGTTTGATGGACCGCGGATTAAAAGTCCGCACCATGGCAATACCCGATATCTTTATTGAACACGACACCCAGGCAAACCAGCTTGTCCAAGCTGGTTTGAGTGCCGATAAAATCCTTGAGGTTGCATTAGTGGCCCTTGGCAAAAATGCCAAAGATATATCCGCCAAAAGCCGAGCTTAAGCAAAAAATTGTCAAAACCCGAAAAAAAACGTATCGATCAGCTGTTGGTTGATCGTGGCCTAGTTGAAAGCAAAACCAAGGCCCAGGCTTTAATTATGGCCGGCAAGGTTTTCAGCGATACAAAGCGTTTGGATAAACCGGGCCACAAGGTTTCTGAGGAAATAGCGTTAGAGGTAAAAGGCCAAGACCATCCGTGGGTATCGCGTGGTGGGGTCAAGCTAGCATCGGGGCTTGAGCATTTTTCCATTAATCCAGATGGATATGTCTGTGTCGATGTTGGTGCATCAACCGGTGGCTTTACCGATGTGTTATTGCAAAATGGTGCCAAAAAAGTATATGCGGTTGATGTTGGCCACGGCCAGTTGGCATGGAAGCTACGCGAAGACGAACGCGTTGTTGTGCTAGAAAAAACAAATGCTCGCTACCTTACGTCTGATGAGGTGCCGGAACCCATCGACCTTGTTGTTTGTGATGCATCGTTTATTGGCCTGCAAACCGTATTGCCGGCGGCAATGAAATTAACCGCACCAAATGCACACCTAATTGCGCTTATAAAACCACAATTTGAAGTAGGCAAAGACCAGGTGGGCAAGGGCGGTGTGGTGCGCGATCCTGAATTGCACCAAGAAGTTTGTGATAAAATCAAAAACTGGATTTCAGGTCTAGACGGTTGGGAAGTATTGGGCGTTTCTAAAAGCCCCATAAAAGGGCCGGAAGGAAATGTTGAATTTCTAATCGCTGCGATAAAAAAATATTAGTCTTCATCCGTTAGTCTTCATCCACTGGCAGGCCGTCATCAATCCATTGGTTGATGCCACCTTTCATATGGGTTACTTCGCCAAAACCAGCATTCATTAATTGCTTTGCCGCTGCGGCAGAGCGTTTACCCACGGCGCACATTAAAATAACTTCGGTTCCATTAATTACCGGAAAATGATCAGCTTCAAAAAAGCTTAGCGGCATAAGAAACGCGCTAGGGATGCGAACGTTTTCATATTCGCTGGCTTCACGCACATCAACAATTATCGCTTGTCCGCTTGCAAGACGTGCGTGTGCATCGGTCGGTTCCAACTCGATAAGTATCGGGACGGATGATTTGCTGGTGATGGATATGACATCTGCGCTCATGATTTTTAAATCTTTCGTTATTTTAGTGTAATGCTATAATTTCAGTGTATATAACTATATAAGCACCAAACTTTATTGTCAAATATAAATTAACAACTAAATATTTATGTATAATATATATAAATGGTGATAATGAATAATTACCAAGGTAAATCAATGAGTTAGATATTAAGCAGGGGTGGGCTTATCCGCATTGCGCCTTAAAACGCAATAAATGATCGGCCAGCACCAATGCCAGCATGGCCTCGGCAATGGGAACTGCGCGAATACCAACGCAGGGGTCGTGGCGACCTTTGGTGGAAATAGTGGTCTGTTTTCCACCCTTGGTTATGGTTTTGCGCGGGCTAAGTATTGAACTGGTTGGTTTTACCGCAAAGCGGGCAACAATATCTTGGCCCGATGAAATTCCGCCCAATGTTCCGCCGGAATTATTGGAAAGAAATTTAGCCATACCTTTTTCCATGCGAATTTCATCTGCATTTTCAACCCCGGTTAATTCGGCGGCCGCAAAGCCCGCGCCAATTTCGATACCCTTGACCGCAGGAATAGACATTAATGCTTTGGCGATGTCGGCATCAATGCGGTCAAAAACAGGCTCACCTAATCCCGCCGGAACACCGCTTGCCGTTACCTCAACAATGGCGCCGGCTGAATTACCGTCCTTGCGAATGCCGTCCAGATAATCTGCCCATACTTTGGCGGCATCGGCATCGGGGCCAAAAAATGGGTTTTTGGCAACGTTGGCCCATTTGAATTTTTTAGGGTCTATGGCGTGCGGCCCTATTTGAATTACCGCGCCGCGTAATTTTATTTTTTTACCCAAAGCATCAACCAGAACTTTGCGGGCGATAGCGCCAGCTGCAACCCTGACTGCGGTTTCCCGCGCGCTAGAACGCCCACCACCGCGATAATCGCGCAGGCCGTATTTTGCTTCATAGGTAAAATCCGCATGACCGGGGCGGAATTTGTTTTTTATATCTGAATAATCCTTGGAACGGGTATCGACATTTTTAATTAACAAGCCAATGGGTGCGCCGGTGGTTTTTCCTTCAAACACACCGGAAAGAATTTCTACCTTGTCCGGTTCTTTACGTTGGGTGGTAAAGCGCGATTGCCCCGGTTTGCGTTTATCCATAAATGGTTGGATGTCTTTTTCCGAAAGCGCGATTCCTGGCGGGCAGCCGTCAACCACACCGCCAATTGCCGGGCCGTGGCTTTCGCCAAATGTGGTAAGTCGGAACATTTCACCAAACGTGTTTCCGGGCATTAAATTGTTCCTTTGTTATACGGTTGAAATGTCAGGTGCGTCTGCGGCTTTCATGCCGACTATATTATAGCCGCAATCAACATAATGCACCTCACCAGTTACACCGCTGGCCAGTGGGGAAAGAAGGTAAAGCCCAGCCCCGCCAACGTCGTCAAGTGTAACATTGCGGCGCATGGGTGAATTATATTCGTTCCATTTCATTATGTATCTGAAATCGCCGATACCGCTGGCGGCTAAGGTTTTCATCGGCCCAGCGGAAAGGGCATTTACGCGAATACCGTCTTTGCCTAAATCTTCAGCCAGGTAACGCACGCTCGCTTCCAGCGCGGCCTTGGCAACACCCATAACGTTGTAATGGGGGATTACCTTATCTGCACCAAGATATGAAAGCGTCAACAACGACCCGCCATCGTTTAAAAGCGGCGCGGCGTACTTTGCAACGTGGGTAAATGAAAACACCGAAACTTCCATTGAATTTAAGAAATTTTCACGGCTCGTATCAATATAGCGACCCTTTAAT
>DAOWFT010000060.1 GCA_030637845.1 Thalassospiraceae bacterium | reverse complement strand
TGGCAGGCCCTGTTCCTTGACCTCTTCAACCGCAATTGTGGTACGCGGAAGCTGCATTAAAGAAAGCGCGCCTTCTTGCATCCGGGCGCCACCCGATGACGGAACAACGATAAGCGTTGCATCTTGCACTTGGGCAAGCCGGGCCGCAGTTACGATGCCTTCGCCAACCGCGATGCCCATGGAACCGCCCATGAAATCAAAATTAAAGGCCGCGATTACAACCGCCATTCCACCCATTTTACCGTGGGCGATTACCAGCGCATCTTTTTCTCCGGTTTTGTTCTGATATTCTTTCAGGCGTTCGGTATATTTTTTCCGATCTTTGAATTTTAGCGGATCAATCACCGGGTCTTTAAGTTCTACCGTTTGGTATTTCCCGTCATCGAACAAAAGCTCAAGACGTTTTTTTACACCGATACGCAGATGATGTCCGCAATGCTGGCAAACATGAAGATTGGTTTCAAGGTCACGATGAAAAATCATCTGCTGGCACGATGGACATTGATGCCACAGGTTTTCCGGTGTTTCCTTACCCCCGCCGACAAGTTCCTTGAGCTTGGGTCGGACAAAATCTTTTAACCAGTTCATTTAATACCCATCCTTAAATCTTATTTCTTAACGCCGCCAGCCAGCTGGCTGACCAATGATAGCACGTCTTTAACCACATTTGGGCCAGCATTTGAGCCATTATTCAGGCCCGCCTCGACCTGTTTGACCAAGGCCGAACCAACAACCACCGCATCGGCGTGGCCCGCCAAATCCCCAACATCATCCGGGGTTGAAATGCCAAAGCCAACCGCAATGGGCAGGTCGGTGTGGCGGCGAATACGGGCCAGCGATTTTTCCACATCGCCGACGCTGGCTTTGCCGGTGCCGGTAATGCCGGTAATTGAAACATAATAAACAAAACCGGACGCGTTTTTTAAAACAACGGGCAAGCGTTGATCGGTTGTTGTTGGTGCGGTTAAATATATGAAATTAATTCCCGCGTTTATGGCCGGCAGGCACAGCTCGGATTCTTCTTCCGGTGGCAGGTCAACAATGATAAGCCCATCGACCCCGGCTTTTTTGGCATCGGTTAAAAACCTTTCCACCCCATAAATATAAATTGGATTGTAATAGCCCATCAAAACAATGGGGGTGGTGTTATCAAGCATGCGAAAATCAGCAACCATGGCCAATGTTTTTATCATGGTCTGTCCGTTTGCCAATGCCCGCACCGATGCCGCCTGAATTGCCGGGCCATCGGCCATGGGATCGGAAAACGGCATGCCCAGTTCAATAATATCGGCACCGGCATCCGGCAGGCCTTTTAATATTTTAATTGATGTTTCAAGGTCGGGATCGCCCGCGGTTATAAACGCGACAAAGCCGGCGCGTTTTTGTTCTTTGAGGCTGCGAAATTTCGCATCTATTCTGGTTTCAAAATTAACGCTCACGATTTATTACCTGAACTACTGTACGCGGCAACGGTGGCAAGGTCCTTGTCGCCACGGCCCGACAGATTAATAACAATGATATTTTCTTTTGGCAAAGTCGGCGCAAGTTTTTCCACGTAGGCAATTGCGTGTGAACTTTCAAGCGCAGGAATTATTCCTTCGAGTTTGGTCAGCAGCTTAAATGCAGCAAGGGCTTCATCATCGGTGATGGAAACATACTGAACCCGATCAATATCGTGCAACCACGAATGTTCCGGGCCGATACCGGGGTAATCCAGACCGGCGGAAATGGAATGGGCTTCTTTTATTTGTCCGTCATCGTCTTGCAGCAAATATGTTCGGTTGCCATGCAGCACCCCGGGACGTCCGGCGGAAAGCGATGCCGCATGCTCACCGGTTTCGATACCGCGCCCGGCTGCTTCAACCGCTATCATGGTAACGTCACTGTCATCAAGAAACGGATGGAACAAACCCAGCGCGTTGGAACCACCACCGATGCAGGCAACTAATGTGTCGGGCAAGCGGCCTTCGGCTTGCATAATTTGTGTCCGCACCTCGTCACCGATAACACATTGAAAATCTCGCACCATTTCCGGGTATGGATGCGGGCCGGCGGCGGTGCCTATCAGATAATAGGTATCTTCTACGTTGGCGACCCAGTCGCGCATAGCTTCGTTCATTGCATCTTTGAGCGAGTTTGAACCAACCGTTACCGGTTTTACCTCAGCGCCCAGCATTTCCATGCGGAACACGTTTGGGGCTTGGCGTTCAATATCTTTCGAGCCCATGTAAATGGTGCAGGGAATATTAAATAACGCACAGACCGTTGCGGTTGCCACCCCGTGCTGACCGGCACCGGTTTCGGCAATGATGCGGCCCCGGCCCATACGTTTAGCCAAAAGTATTTGCCCGATACAATTATTTATTTTATGGGCGCCGGTATGGTTCAGGTCTTCGCGTTTTAAATAGATCTTGGCCCCGCCTAAATGATTGCTCAGGCGTTCGGCAAAATAAAGTGGGGTCGGGCGGCCAACATACTTGGCAAAGTAATATGCCATTTGTTTGGCAAATTCGGGGTCGGACTTGGCCTCAGAATAGGCCTTTTCCACATCCAATATCAAAGGCACCAATGTTTCCGCGACAAAGCGTCCGCCAAAAATGCCGAAGTGGCCTTCATCGTCGGGGCCGGTGCGAATGGTGTTGGTTTTTAATGTCTTGCTCATGGGTGCGGAAAATAGCAGGGAGAGCCCGCAAAAGCCACCCGAAACAACCGGCTTTGCAGGAGCCCGCGCCAGCTTTTCCAGGCCTAGCCGCCGTCTTCAACCGCACCCAAAAAGGCCGTGATTTTGCTGGGGTTTTTGACCCCCGGCGCGTCCTCGACCCCGGAGGAAACATCAACCATTTCAGCGCCCGTAAGGGCGATTGCATTGCCGACGTTTTCGGCGGTCAGGCCCCCGGCCAGCAACCACGGCTTTTCCCATGTTTCATTGCTGATAAGCTGCCAATCAAACGAGGCCGCATTGCCGCCGGGCCTGGTTGCGCCCGCTGGCGGTTTGGCATCCAATAACAAACGGTCACATGATGCCTCAAATTCATGGGCCAGCGCCACGTCTT
>DAOWFT010000063.1 GCA_030637845.1 Thalassospiraceae bacterium | reverse complement strand
GGAAATGCCGTGGCGAACCGCACCGGCCTGGCCGGACAAGCCGCCACCGGTAACCGTTGCCATCACATCAAACTGGCCTTCACGGGCAGATTCTGCAAACGGCTGATTGATAAGCATGCGTAAAACCGGGCGAGCAAAATATGTCTCCTGCTCACGACCATTAACGACAATCTTGCCGCTGCCGGGCTTGATCCAAACCCGGGCAATGGCGTTTTTACGTTTGCCGGTGGCATAAGCACGACCCTGTGCGTCCAGTTTTTGCTCATACGTAATAACTGCTTCGGTAGCGGTAGCGGCGGCGGTTGCTGCTACTTCGCCTTCTGCCGGGGTACCTGCGACTATATCTTTCAAGTCTTCGAGTGTTTTTGTTTCTTCACTCATTGGCCTTACGCGCTCCTTTTGTTTTTCGGGTTCATGGATGCAATATCCAGAACTTCCGGGCTTTGCGCCTGATGTGGATGCTCAGTCCCTGCATAAACATGCAGCTTGCGCATTTGCTGGCGGCCCATGGGTGAGCGGGTAACCATACGTTCAACCGCTTTTTGGACAACCCGTTCCGGGTGATCGCCACCAAGGATTTTTTCCATGGTGCGTTCTTTAATCCCGCCGGGATGGCCGGTATGCCAATAGAACTTTTTATCGGTCAGTTTACGACCGGTAAGCTTTATCTTTTCGGCATTGATTACGATGATGTTGTCGCCGCAATCAATATTGGCGGTGTACATGGGCTTGTGCTTTCCGCGCAGGCGCATGGAAATAATGCTGGCCATACGTCCAAGAACCAGTCCATCGGCATCGATGATGAACCATTTCTTTTCAACGTCTGACGGTTTTGCAGAGTAGGTTTTCATTTAAAACCTCGTCCTTTATATCAAATACATATTTAAAATCTGGCCCCATTACCTGAGGCCAAGGGTTTGTTTATGCCAAACTTAGGCAGGCGCGTTTTTTAGCCTTAACCTCCACCTGCGTCAACCATAAAAAGAACAGTCATATGGAAAAATACCTTTAATTTCAATAGGTTAAAAAAACGGTATTATTTTACCGCAAAATAGTCCCTTAAAAACACATGAATATCCCGGAAAATGCAAAATATGTCATAATTATACTCAATTTAAGTCGGCCAGCACCCCAAGGAGAAGCACAATGAACACCAACGAAGAACCGCACGTCCTGAGGGATGATAAAAACCATGTTGCATGGCTGACCCTAAACCGGCCCAAGCAAATGAACGCCCTTAGCCGGGAGGTTATCTCGGAACTTTTGTCACAACTGGACAAGATTGCCGCCGATACAAAAATAAGGGTGGTGGTGCTAAGTGGTGCCGGGGTTGCCTTTTCAGCCGGCCACGATTTAAAGCAAATGATGGAATTTGCCGATGCCGGCAATGAAATGGAGATTGAAAACACAATTTCCGCCTGCACCGATGTAATGCTGAAAATTCAAGGCCTGCCCCAACCGGTAATTGCCAGCATACAAGGAACCGCCACCGCCGCCGGCTGCCAGCTGGTTGCGGCCTGTGATATTGCCATTGCCGGAAGCCATGCCCGGTTTGCAACATCGGGAATAAACCTTGGTCTTTTTTGTTCTACCCCGCTGGTTCAGATTTCGCGTAACGTAGGTAAATCAGCCGCGCTTGAAATGGCATTTACCGGAAAGTTCATAAACGCAGAAGATGCGTTACGAATTGGCCTAATAAGCAAATGTGTCGGCCCCGAAGTATTGGATGCAGAGGTTGAAAATATTGCGCTGGAAATTGCATCCAAATCACCCAGTGCAATAAGGCTAGGCAAGGAACTGTTTTACAAGCAGCGCGAGCTTGGAATTGATGCGGCCTACGCATTGGCAATGCAGGCAATGAACAAAAATATGCAAAATGATGATGCCCGCGAAGGGATAAAAGCATTTGTTGAAAAAAGAACCCCGCCCGAATGGCGCAACCTACCGGAAGAGTAAAAACAAAAAAATGACCAATAGTTATGACAAGTAAAAATGATGACCTTATTGCAGGTATCCTCGAAAACATAAAAACCATTGCCGTTATTGGTGCGTCAGCAAACACATCACGCCCGTCTAATGGGGTTATGAAATTTTTGCTGGAAAATGGGTATAGTGTTTACCCCGTAAACCCCGGGCTGGCGGGTGAGGAATTATTAGGACAAAAAGTTTACGGAAAACTTGGCGATGTTCCATCTCCTTGTGACATGATAAATATATTTCGCAATTCCGAGGAAGCGGGAAAAGTTTGTGACGAAGCCATATTGCTGGCCCCTGAAAAGGGTATTCAGGTGATATGGATGCAGCTTGGCATTACAAACGAGACAGCAAAGGCGAAGGCCGTTGATGCCGGGCTAATAACAATTCAAAACCGTTGTGTAAAAATTGAACACCAACGGCTAATGAAGTAGCCCTATTCTGCCGGCTGCATAACCGGTTTTGGTTTTTCCGAAGGAAGCAAGAACGCCGTTACAAAACCAACGGTTGAGATTGATGCAAGTATTATAAATAGCCAGAAAAAATCTCCGGTATATTCAAATATCGAGGCCTCCATCAAAATCGCCATACTGCTAACGCCAAATGCCAGAATGAACTTTAATCCAAAGGCAAGCCCCCGCCACTGGGCCGGAGCGTATCTTGCGACCAGACTGTTTTCTGCCGGAAGCGACGATTGATTGGCGGCAACCATTAACATGGCCGTAAGCAACAATGGCATACCGCTGGCACTTGCAACAAATAGCATGATCGGTATCTGGGCGATGAAGCTGATAATGTAAACCAGCTTCAATGGGTAGATATCACAAAGCCGTCCGGCAATAATTTGAAACCCGCCAGCGACAATGTAAACCATGGCGACCATTACCGAAACGCCCATAATTCCGTCCGAGAAAAAATCCTCGAGACGAATTGAAAACATTTTTGGTAATGCCGGACTGGTGGATTGATATATTAACCCGGTGCAAAGCATGGTAATCGCCAGCACCAGTACGGTGCGAATTATGTCCGCCCTTGCCGCCGGGGTATGGGGCACCATGTCTTTTTTTATTTCCATAATTTCACCGCGCCTTAACATAATTATAAAAGCAATTCCGGTAAGTGCGACTATTACACCGGGAACGATAAATGCCGCCCGCCAGCTTATGGTTTGGGTGAGTATCCCGGCGCTTAACGCCGCAACCGACGGGCCAATTGTTCCAAAAACACCATTTATCCCAAGTGCGGTTCCGCGATTTACGGCATTTCTTACCAGCCAGGCAATGCCCACCGGATGATATATGGAGCCAAATAGCCCCGATAGGCCGAGAAAGAGGGCAAGCGTAAATGGAGAGGTCGCAAATCCGGTCAAAACCATAGCGATGCCTGTGCCGATAAAATAAACCGACATCATGCCGGTTGCATTCCATTTATCAGAAAGCCATCCGGCAAATGGTGCGGCAACGCCATAAATTACATTCCCCGCAACGATCAGGCTCACAACTTCGCCGTGACTTAACCCCATCTCGGATTCCAGCGCCAAGGCAACCACAAAGAAAATTGGCGCAAACAAATGCGCGTAGGTATGCCCAAAGCATGAAAATATCAGGGATAATCTTGCTGATTTCTTGGTCACATTATTTCCAGTAATTTAGCTTAATCTTATTCTGCGGCTTCGGTATCAAAAACATCACGGTATTTGTCACGAACCGCACAAATATCGTCAATAAGATTAATAAATATTTCCACTAATTCTGGATCAAAATGTTTTCCCGATTGTTCTTTTATTAAAGAAACGGCATCTTCCACCAACCATGCTTTTTTGTATGGCCGTTCGGATGTAAGCGCATCAAACACATCTGCCAGCGCGGTAATTCTGCCGACCAATGGAATATCCTTGGCCTTTAGCCCGCGTGGATATCCGCTGCCGTCCCATTTTTCATGATGAGTAATAGCCACTTGTCTGGCCATTTCCATTAATGGCGATGGATGATTTCCAAGTATCTCCATGCCCATTTCAGCATGACGCTTCATTATTTCCCACTCATCATCATCTAGCTTGCCGGGTTTAAGTAAAACGTTATCGGGGATACCAATCTTACCAACATCGTGCATCGGGCTGGCATGGAGTATCAGCGAGCAATTTTCTTCGCTCATCCCTGCTGCCCGAGCCAGCAACTGACTGGTTTTGCTCATACGAATAACGTGCATTCCAGTTTCGTTATCTTTGTATTCCGAAGCGCGACCAAGACACCTCACCACTTCAAGTCGTGTTTGTTCTATTTCCCGGGTTCGTTCGCATACTTTTTGTTCAAGCTCTTCGTTGTGAAAGCGCAGCTTCTTATGCAGAAGATGGGTTTCAATCATATTGCGAATGCGCGTAAGAACTTCTAGTCGATCAAATGGTTTGTGCAGAAAATCCCTAGCCCCAAAATCCAATGCCTTTAGCTTTGTTTCCTGATCGGTTTGCGCGGTCAAAACCATAATATTGGGGGGAAGCGGTGAATCTATTTTGCTTAATTGCTCCATGATATCGAAACCGTCCATATGCGGCATTCGGATATCAAGCAAAACAATGTCAAACGGGTTTTCTTCGTAAAGCGCCTTCACCTCACGGGAATCAGTAATTCCCAAAACATTTGTAAAACCGGAACCTTCAAGAAGTTTTTTCAGCAGCACAACATTGGTCAGATTGTCATCAACAACCAAAATGCGTGAGGCGATAATTTCATCGGATAGATTGTTCATATTTTAGTTCCAGATTTTATTTAACCGCATTGTCCGAAGGCGCGATTACGGGGATATGCTTTATGTCATTCAGTGTTACAAACAATATTACAAATTTTTCTAACAGTTGAAAGCTGCACATTTTTTATCTGGGCCATACTATACATATAAGAGCTTTTTTGCCATTCACATCCTTGAAATTAGGTTTATTCACGCCAGCGTTAATCGGGGGCCCGCCCGGAAATAGCTCAACCTCTGCGCCCCCGCTTTATGGCGGCTTTTTATCTCCTTTTTTTGCCATCCTCCCCTGCTAACGTGCTGTCATACAGTAATTTTTTCGTATATAACTACGCTTATGACAAAATCTCTATATCAGGATTATTTCGGAATACGGGAAAACCCGTTTTCCATTATCCCCGACCCACACTACCTGTACATGGGACCGCGCCATCAAGAGGCCTTGGCCCATCTGTTATTCGGTGTTGGTGAAGGCGGAGGCTTTGTCCTGCTTACAGGAGAAGTTGGAACCGGAAAAACAACCGTATGTCGCGCCCTGACGGAACAGTTGCCGGAACATGTCGACCTGGCATTGATACTAAACCCCAAACTTGGCGAATTGGAACTTATGGCGGCAATTTGCGATGAAATGCATATTGCCTACCCCGAAGATACAGATAATCTCAAAAGTTTTTTTGATGTTCTTAACCGTCATTTGCTGGATGCCCATTCCCGTGGCCGCAACCCGGTGCTGCTGATTGATGAGGCCCAGGCGCTACCCGAAGAATCAATCAAGCTCCTTCGCTTCCATACAAATCCTGTAACATCCGAAAAAAATCTACTCCAGATAATATTGGTCGGTCAGCCTGAACTTAACGCCATTCTTGCCCAGCCACACTTTCGCCAAACCGCACAACGTATCACCGCCAGATACCATCTTGGCGTATTGGGTCTTGCCGATTGTAAAAAATATATCGATCACCGTCTCCATGTCGCCGGTATGAACGAAACCGTGTTCAGTGTTGGGGCGATAAAAATTATCCAAAAATCTGCGGGGGGCACACCGCGCCTTATTAACAGTATTTGCGATCGCGCGCTGCTGGGGGCGTATGCCGAAGGAAGCAAAAAGGTTACTCGAAAAATTGCTTCAATGGCAGCGGGTGAGGTTCTTGGTCGTGGACCAACGCCCGGCGCATCAAGCGTGTGGCTATCGGGCACGGTTGTAATGCTAATAGCCTTGCTTACGGTGTTCGTTGCAATTGACCCCATTGGCTACGGATTCAAGGAAAGGATAAAAGGGTTTGTTGATTCTACGTTTGCAGAAATGAAAATGGATTTTTCTGCCATTTCGCCTAAACCGCAAACACCCCAACCTGAAAAAGCAACGCCGACAGAACTGCCAACAGAACCATCAACAGAACCATCAACAGAACCGCGAGCAGAGCCAGTGGTCGAAAGTTCCGAAAAAATTGAAGAACCCATAGCGCCGACGGTAACGCTAGAGGATAAGCCATCTGACGTTGATGCCGCCGATGCTAACGGCCTAGATAAAGAAGCCGGCAAAACAAACCTGTTAAGCGAAATATCAAAATCCGGAACACCGGAAATTGCGTTCGTCAGGTTGTTTGGTCTGTGGGAAAAGGATTATTTCAGGTCTTCGGGCATGACCCCTTGTGACAAGGCAAAAAGTTCCGGACTTTCGTGCATGCAAGGCACAACCGATATCAAGGGCCTGATAGCGATGAATAGACCGACCCTTGTTTCATTTGCAATGCCGAACGGAGAAAGCCTTTACGGGGTTATTACCCAAATTAAAAATAATGAAGCAGGCGATGGCAGTTTGACCATTGAATTTGGTGAGCGCCAAATAACAATGCTGCCAAATGCGCTATCCATACGATGGAAAGGCGATTATCTGACCTTATGGAAACCGCCTGAATATTTTATTCGCCCACTTTCGGTTGGGCTTCAGGGTGATGATATTGTGAAAGTTCGACAATTGCTGGCCAGAGCCGGTTTTGGGGATGACCCTCAAGATGGCGAAGGAAGAGGAAGTCAGTTTTTTGGCACCACAATGCAGTCCAAGGTCATGTCGTTTCAGCGTGATTTTGGCCTCAATGCTGATGGGATAATAGGCCCCGAAACATTATTAAAAATAACCGGTACAGTCGGTGCCGTTAACGGACCCAGTATTTTCTGGGAGGAGTAATTACCGTCATGTCTTACATTCTTGATGCGCTTAAAAAATCCGATCAGGAAAGAAAACGTGGTGAAGTACCAACAATTACTTCTGACGGCGGCGAAACCGAATCCGATGATGGCGGGCCTAAGAAAATTGGCTTGAAGATTGTCGCGGGCGGGTTTGC
>DAOWFT010000156.1 GCA_030637845.1 Thalassospiraceae bacterium | reverse complement strand
AGTTTAGGTTATCTAGAAAATTGCTAAATGCTGTTTGTATCTGTGGTGGCAGCATGGCTTGGTAAAATGTGGCGGCTGGCTTAAAAAACCATGTATCAAGGCCCCTATTTACCTGAAAAATAACTCTGTTTACGGGCTCTAGGGGGTCATTGGCCTCTATCTGTTCTGCTCTGGTTTCCGGATCCATGCTGGCAGATCCTGCCGCACAGCCCCACAGAAACGCCGAAAGGGCCAGCACCGCACCTACGCGTACCAGTGTACGCACGGGCCTTCTGGGCACAGGCCGATTAGCCGTGCTTGTGTGGTGCCCCGGTGCTTCGGTGTCACTTGCTTCAGTGTCATTTGCTTCGGTGTATTTAATAAGCAATTTTCTGCCTCTCCCCGTAACCCTTAAGCCTGAAATATTTGTCAGGGTGGGTCTTTTATAGAATCGCATGGCTCCATAGTCACTAATTCAAATATCATAGCAACAGATAAAAAACTAGCTGTCATGGGGGTTTGCCACATTGGAAAGTGAATGTGTTGTAAATAGGCAACAATATTGAAGGAAATTATGAGGGTAATTTAGCCGATAATATAAAAAACCCTTGAATTTCATATAAAGATATACTTATATCCTTATGATATTATCAATATAGTCTTTAATTTGGACATAAATTGTCGTGGAACATACAATAGAAATCCTTAGGGCAGTGGCAGAACCCACCAGATTGCGTCTTTTGACACTTTTGGGTGTGGGTGGCGAGCTAAGCGTGAGCGAGCTTGTCCGTGTTCTGGGTCAAAGCCAGCCCCGGCTTTCACGTCACTTGAAAATATTGACCAAGGCAGGCCTGTTGGAGCGTTTAAGCGAGGGTAGTTGGGCATTTTACCGTCTGGTGCAATCTGGTATGGCGGCCGAAAATGCGCGTTCTATTCTAAGCCTGTTGCCAAAAGACGATGCCATAGCCGCCATCGACCGGGCCCATTTGGATGAAATAAAAGCCGCCCGGATAAAAGCCGCACAAGATTATTTTCAGCGCAACGCCCCCGAATGGGACCGTATGGCCCAGTTAAATGTGAATGAGGATGCGGTGGCCATGGCGGCAGAAAAACTTTTGCCACTGGCCGGCGTCGAACAAATGCTTGATATGGGCACCGGAACCGGACGGATGTTGGAAATGTTTGCGCCTAAGGTAACCCATGCCACCGGTATCGATTTGAACGGTGAAATGCTACAAGTGGCGCGCGCAAATATGGATAAAGCGGGCATTACAAATGTTTCAATAAGGCAGGCTGATATATATACTTTGCCCTTTGATGGCGACAGTCTCGATGCAATAACCTGCCATCAGGTGCTGCATTTTTTGGACCGTCCCGAAGCAGCGGTGCTTGAGGCCGCACGAATATTAAAACCCGGCGGCCATTTGTTGGTTGCCGACCTTGCGCCCCATGGGGTTGAGGATTTGCGTGAAAATCACGCTCACCTGAGATTGGGTTTTGAGGACAAAGAAGTAAAATCATGGTTTGCAAATGCGGGCATGCGTTTACAAGCAACCGTACATTTAAAAGGAAACCCTTTAAGCGTAACCCTGTGGTTGGCGCAAAAGGACTAAACAAAATAAAACAAAAATAAAACAAAAATAAATAAGGAACCGCGGTAATGTCGCTTGAAAATAATACAAACAATAAATTGTGCGGTTTGGCCGTGGCCTCGCCACTGCCAAAGGATGCCAGGGTTTCATTTGAATTTTTCCCCCCCAAAACGGAAAAGCTAGAACAAAACCTGTGGGCGGCAATAGAGCGCCTTGCCCCGGTAAAACCCAGTTTTGTTTCGGTAACATATGGCGCTGGCGGCACCACCCGTGAACGCACCCATGCCACGGTTTCACGCATCCGCAAAGAAACCGACCTTGAGCCAGCCGCACATTTAACTTGCGTTGGCGCGGCCCGTGAAGAAGTAGACGATATTGCGCGCAAATATTGGGAAGATGGAATTAAACACATTGTGGCGCTTCGCGGCGACCCGGGCGAAGGCCAAGATGTTTACCAGCCCTATCCCGGTGGATACGCATTTGCATCGGATTTGGTTGAGGGTTTGAAAAAAATAGCTGATTTTGAAATCAGCGTTGCCTGCTATCCAGAAACCCACCCCGAAGCAAAAAGCGCAGAAGATGATATTGATAATCTAAAACGCAAAGTTGATGCCGGCGCAACCCGGGCTATCAGTCAATTTTTTTTCGATACCGATGCTTATCTAAAATTTTTGGATAAAGTTGATAAGGCGGGCATTAATATACCCATTCTTCCGGGCATACTTCCGGTTACTAATTTTAAACGGGTGCAAGAATTTGGCGCCGCCACCGGCGCGTCTATTCCTAAATGGATGGCCGAATTATTTGAAGGCCTAGACGAAGACCCGGAAACAAGAAAATTGGTGGCCGCTACCGTGGCGGCCGAACAATGCCGGGTATTATATGCCAATGGCGTTCACGATTTTCATTTTTATACATTAAACCGGGCCGATTTATCTTATGCAATTTGCCATATACTGGGCGTGCGACCTTAACCGAATGCTGAAAGAAATAATTTAAATGTTAAATAACAAACATAAAATAGAACTTCTTTTAAAGGATCGCATCCTAGTGCTTGACGGTGCCATGGGCACAATGATCCAACGCGAAGGTCTGGGCGAGGATGATTATCGCGGTGAACGCTTTGCCGATGCCAGTGCCGAATTAAAGGGCAACAACGACCTGCTTTCTATCACCCGGCCAGATATTATTGATGAAATTCACGGCCGTTTTTTAGAGGCCGGTGCCGATATTGTTGAAACTAATACTTTCAATGCCACCACCATTTCCCAAGCCGACTATGGCTTGGAAGAGGCAGCTTATGAATTAAATGTGGCGGGCGCACGTGTTGCCCGTGCGGCGGCGGATAAATATTCAACCCTTGAAAAACCCCGCTTTGTTGCGGGCGTGCTCGGGCCAACCAACCGCACCGCATCCTTAAGCCCCGATGTAAATGACGCCGGAATGCGAAATATTACGTTCGATCAATTGGTCGCAGCCTATGACCAAGCCGCCCGTGGCTTGGTTGAGGGCGGGGCCGATTTCTTACTGATCGAAACCGTGTTCGACACCCTTAACGCCAAGGCCGCCGTCTATGCGGTGCTGGAAATGTTCGAAGCAACTGGAAATGAATTACCCATAATGCTTTCTGGCACCATAACCGATGCCTCCGGGCGCACCCTTTCGGGCCAAACAGCCGAAGCATTTTGGTATTCACTGGCCCACGCCAAGCCGCTTTCCATTGGCTTTAACTGTGCATTGGGGGCCGAAGACCTGCGCCCGCATATTCAAACCGTGGCCGGTGTTGCGGGTGTTCACGTTAGCGTTCATCCCAATGCGGGCCTGCCCAATGAATTTGGCGAATATGACGACACCCCTGAATACATGGCTAAAATTTTAAAAAGCTTCGCCGAGGATGGCTTGTTAAACATTGTTGGTGGTTGTTGTGGCTCCACGCCCGAACACATCAAAGCCATTGCCGATGCAGTTTCTGACATAAAACCCAGAACCGTTCCTGATATTACCCCTGTTTGCAGTTTGTCGGGCCTAGAACCGCTCATCCTAAATGATGTAACCGGGTTTGTTAACGTGGGTGAGCGTTGCAATGTTGCCGGTTCGGCCAAATTTAAAAAACTTATCGCCGAAGGTGATTACCAGACCGCATTGGAAATAGGCCGCATACAGGTTGAAAATGGCGCGCAAATTGTTGATGTCAACATGGATGACGCCATGCTTGATGCAGAAAAAGAGGTGGTGGCATTTTTAAATCTTGTCGCGGGTGAGCCAGACATTGCCCGTGCACCATTGATGATTGATAGCTCCAAATGGGATGTAATTGAGGCTGGCCTTAAATGTGTGCAGGGCAAGGGCGTGGTTAACTCCATCAGCCTTAAAGAAGGCGAAGAAGAATTTATTGCCCATGCTAAAAAAATTTACCGTTATGGTGCGGCGGTTATTGTCATGGCCTT
>DAOWFT010000122.1 GCA_030637845.1 Thalassospiraceae bacterium | reverse complement strand
GAGACTCGAGTGTATGACTTTAGCGTCTTGCACTGATGCGTTAAACCCCCCGAATAGGCTGTTTTCATAGTCCTTGCGCATCATTTTCCTAACCTTTGCAAAACCCCACAGCAAGGCCTTTATTTAGGGTGTCGGGCAACCGACTATGACGATAAACGTTTTGCGGAATAAGCGTTTCGGACCCGGGGGCGGTACCCGGCGCCTCCACCAATTATCCCCGGCCGGGTCTTTTAAAACCAAGGGCCAGGCCGGGCATTCTCCTAGAGAATAAATTGGGGGCGATATAGGATCGACGGGCGTAGTAAAGGCAAGATTTTCGTTCGGCATTGTACCACCGATATCGGGCTACTTTTACAAATGCAAACGATAATGAAGCATTTGCGGTTGCAGCTTAACAGCTAAGACCACGGGGTTCGGGGGGCACCTTGCAACAGAAGCCCCCCACTTAATTCTAAAGGGTAACAGGACAAAGCAAAAAAATGACCGACGGCACCAATGAAGGAAGCAATAATGGCGACGACGACCTGCGCTACGACGTATGGGTAGAATCAGCCCTTCGTCAGGTAATAAATAATGCGCTAGACCATGTTTCCAGGCATGGCCTTTCCGGCGACCATCACTTTTATATTTCTTTCCTTACGCAAGATCCTGATGTTGTTATTCCCGAACGTCTACGCGCCCAGCATCCCCATGAAATGACCATTGTGATGCAGCACCAGTATGATGACCTGACGGTTAACAAAGAAGGCTTTGGCATTACGCTCAGCTTTGGCGGCAAAAAAGAACGGCTTGAAATTCCCTATGCATCGGTTATTTCATTTTCCGATCCATCGGTTAGTTTTGCATTGCAGCTAAAAATGATACCGCTTGATGGCGATGATGAATACGACCTTGACCCCATGGATTTATCCATGGATTCAGAGGTAATGGAATTTGAAGGCGCAGGCTTTTCTGAAAACAACAATATTTCAACTAGTGACAAGGAAGGTAACACCAAGTCCGGTGAAGTAGTCGCCCTTGATACGTTTAGAAAAAAATAAAAATGAGCAAATCTGCCTTTAGCGATATTTTCTCTCTTGCCAAAGATGAAACCGAATATCGGTTGCTGACATCCGATCATGTTTCAAGCGTTGATGTTGATGGCCGGACATTTCTTAAAATTGCACCCGAAGGGTTAAGCCTGCTGGCATCAACTGCCATGCGCGATACCTCGCACCTGTTGCGTCCGGCACACCTTGCCCAGCTTCGCCTCATTCTTGACGATAAACAATCATCTGATAACGACCGCTTCGTCGCCATGGAAATGCTGAAAAATGCCTGTGTTGCAGCCGGTGGGGTTCTGCCCATGTGCCAAGATACCGGAACCGCAATTGTATATGGTAAAAAAGGCGAGCAGGTCTGGACCGGCGGCGAAGACGAAGCCGCACTTTCCGCTGGAATAGAAAAGGCCTATGCCGAAAACAACCTGCGTTACAGCCAGATGGCGCCGCTGGATATGTTTAACGAAGTTGGCACCGGCAATAACCTTCCGGCACAAATAGATATTATTGCCACTAGCGGGGCTGAATATAAATTAATGTTCATGGCCAAGGGCGGCGGCAGCGCCAATAAAACGTTCCTGTTTCAAAAAACCAAGGCATTGCTAAACCCGAAATCATTAAAAGAATTCCTTGAAACCGAATTGCCAAAAATTGGAACCGCCGCCTGCCCGCCCTATCATATGGCAATTGTTATCGGCGGGCTGTCGGCTGAAATGACATTGAAAACGGTCAAATTGGCATCAAGTCATTATCTTGATAACCTGCCAACCAGCGGCGATAAGCATGGCCGTGCCTTTCGCGATCTGGGGCTTGAGGCCGAGGTTCTGGAAATGACGCAAAACTTTGGCATCGGCGCGCAGTTTGGCGGTAAATATTTCTGTCACGACATTCGAGTCGTTCGCCTGCCCCGGCACGGCGCGTCTTGCCCGGTTGGCATTGGGGTTTCGTGTTCGGCTGACCGTCAAGTAATGGCCAAGGTCACGGCTGAGGGATTATTCCTTGAGAACCTTGAATCTGATCCGGCCAAATACCTGCCCGAAGTAAGCGATGAACATCTTTCCGGAGATGTAATTGAAATAGACCTATCACGCCCCATGAGCGATATCCGGGCCGAGCTTTCAAAGCACCCCATAAAAACCCGGCTGTCATTAACCGGGACATTAATAGTTGCCCGCGACATGGCCCACGCCAAATTAAAAGAACGTCTGGATGCGGGCGAAGGCCTGCCGCAGTATTTCAAAGACCACGCGGTTTATTATGCCGGACCCGCCAAAACACCGGACGGCATGGCCTCGGGCTCGTTCGGCCCGACCACCGCCGGGCGGATGGATAGCTATGTGGATGAGTTTCAGGCAGCCGGTGGTTCCATGGTGATGCTGGCCAAGGGCAATCGCTCAGGCGCGGTTCGCGAAGCCTGCACAAAATACGGTGGCTTTTATTTGGGTTCCATCGGTGGGGTGGCGGCCGAGCTTGCATCCCAATCAATTAAAAAAGTTGAATGCCTTGAATATTCGGAAATGGGAATGGAAGCCATCTGGAAAATAGAAATTGAAAACTTCCCCGCATTTATCGTTATGGATGACAAGGGCAATGACTTTTTTGCCGATTTCAAAATGTAATGCCCGATATAATCTTTAACGGCCCCAAAAATTCAAAAACCACCATCGCCCTGGCCCATGGTGCCGGTGCGCCAATGGATACAACCTTCATGGATGCCTTTGCCCTTGGTTTGGCAGAGCGTGGTTTTCGCGTAGCCCGGTTTGAATTTCCCTATATGGCTGAACGCAGATCCGGCGGCAAAAAACGCCCGCCCAATAAAACCCAAGTGCTGCTTGATACATGGGGTGCGGTGATTGAGCAGCTAACCAATAAAACAGGAAGTGAGAGCCTGATTATCGGCGGTAAATCAATGGGTGGGCGGATGGCATCCATGGTCGCCGATGAGGGAGATGTAAGTGGGCTGGTCTGCCTTGGCTACCCATTTCACGGGCCGGGAAAAGCCGCCGATGAAAAACGCCTCGGCCATTTGCTAAAGCTAAAGACCCCTAGCCTTTTTTGTCAGGGAACCCGCGATACCCTTGGCAATATTGATGAGGTTAAGGGCTATGAATTATCCCCGGCAATCGAGCTTTGCTGGTTAGAAGATGGCGATCACGGTTTCAAGCCGCGAAAAAAATCAGGCCGAACAGAACAGCAAAACTGGGGGCAGGCAATTGACGCCATTGCCACATTTGCATCCAAGCTTTAATACATAACTCATGTTCCCCGTAGATATATCAACCCTTGGTGCATTTTTGCTTACGGTTTCGGCTGTGGTGCTTTCGCCCGGGCCCGATACCATAATTATTTTGCGCTACACCCTTTCATCCGGGCCCCGCATCGGGCTTGTAACCGTGGCCGGCGTGCAAACCGGATTGGTGGTGCATACGTTGCTGGCGGTGCTGGGCATTTCGGTTTTAATTGCCTCCAGCCCTGTTTTGTTCAAAACCGTGGCATTGGCAGGGGCAGTTTACATAGCCTGGATTGGGGTGCAGGGTTTTCGTGATGGGGGAATGCTCGACATTAGCAATAACAAACCTGCCGTCAGCACGACCAAGGCATATCGCGATGCAATTTTATGTAATGTGCTGAACCCCAAGGTTATTTTATTGTTTCTTGCCTTGTTGCCAAACTTTGTCGATGCTGACAGGGGAAATGTGCCGCTACAAATGGTTATATTTGGATTGGGTCTTATAATTATAAATACCCTTTGGCAGGTGCCGTTGGCACTGGCGGCCGAGGCTGTGCGAAGGTGGTTAATGAACCCAATTGTATATAAAATGGTTACCCGCAGCACCGGGGTGTTGCTTTTGGCAATTGCATTGATGATGGTGTACGAAAACCTGTGGCAGACAAACTAAACATTGGCGGATATGAAATGAAAAAGCGTTCCATTCTTATTGATGGGCACGCCACAAGCGTTTCGGTTGAGGGTGAGTTCTGGAGCGAATTAAAAAAAATTGCCCTGACCAAAAATATTTCACTAAACGCGCTTATCCAGAAAATTGATCATGGCCGTAGCGGTGGTCTTTCCAGCGCTATCCGGCTTTTTGTATTGGCTGAACTTACAAATAAAGATGGCAAAAAAATAAGTTTATAATTTAACGCTTAAAAAGCCCGTCCATTATTCCACGAATAATTATTTCTTCCGGTTTTACCTGACGCTCTGGTTGTGGTTGAGGCTGTTGCACGGGCGCGGGTGCGGGTGCGGGCTGTTTGGGCGCGCCCAGAATTTGCTCAAGAATAAGCTGCTGAGGGCTTTTTGGTTTTTGCGCTGCGGGTGCGGGGGCGGCCTCGCCGGTTGTCGGGCTGATGGCGGTTGCGGGTGCCGGACGGATGCCAAAATTAATCCCCGGACTATCAAGCGCGCCTTTTAATGTAAATGGTACTTCTTGGCGGCCAATTTTTCCCTGAGACAAAAGTGCGGTAACCAGGTTTGCTTCCACGCTCATCAGACCCGAGACATTCATGTCCCATGCGGCAATATCAATGGTGCCACGGGCCTTACCGTTGCCTGCGTTTGAAGAAATGGTTGCCTGAGACAATGTTGCCAGACCGTCCTTTATATCAAATCCCACCTTTACCTCTGCCAAACCGTTTTGCGGGCCGCCAGAGGCCCCGGGCATAGGGATTGCAAGCTGGTTCATGGCCGCAACCAGACCGATTACGCCGGAAAGGGCGTTGCCCGCGCCCGCCCGCTTAACGTCAAGGCTGG
>DAOWFT010000121.1 GCA_030637845.1 Thalassospiraceae bacterium | reverse complement strand
TTTAATCGCGACACAGATGTTAGAACGGCGGCCAACGATTTGCTTGATGCCATAAACGGGCCATGAACAAGGATGTTGATTAATGAACAGCAAAAACCATGAAGGCGTCCAAAAATTAGAAGAAGCGCTTTCCCATGTGGTGCAGGAAAATCACGAACTATCGGACACGGTGGCTAAGCAGTGGAAATTAATAGACCAGATGGAGTTGCGCTTAAAGCGGCTGGAAAACCGCCTTTCATCGGTTGAGGCCGAGCTTCCCGACGGGGCATCGGGCAATGAGGCCAATGAAAAGCCGCCTCATTATTAGTATATGGCTAGTTTTTATGAGTTTTTTGGCTATTATTGTCCATTATTGGGGCGATTATTTGAAAATTCTTAACTAAATCCGTCCACTGTGCCATTAATGGGCATAATTTTTGATTTCTTATCAGTCATTCAGGCAGTAATTCAGGGGCACTCCAATGAGGAACCATAATAAAAAAAGTGGCATTAATTATAAGATGGTGCGCGGGGGTGCGGCTAGCGTGCTGGCGGCACTATTGCTTTCAAGCTGTACCTCAATGTCTGTTCCTGATGCCATTAACCCAACCAAGTGGGATTTCTTTGCCGATGATGCGGCTGTGCCTGAAAATGCCGACGCCACAACAGCGTCCGATCAGGGCCTTGCCGCTGATGCCAGCGCACCCCAACCGGCGGAGAGTGGCAATAATTCCGGTCTTTCTGCAGATGCATCTTCAGGTAATTATGCATCTCCACCCATTGAACGTCAGGGTGCGCCAGCAGATTATCTTTCATCTGATGCGTCTAAAATTGACGAGGCACCATCCCCGCAGGCGGTTGCGGTTACTCCGGTTAGGGCGGCCCCTACACCAATGGCCCGCTCTGCGCCTGCTCCTGCGCCTTCGGCACCATCTGCCGCTGCTCCTTCTCCTGTGCGGATTGCCGAAGCACCACCGGGTGAGCCACAATTTAATGCACCAGCTCCTGTGCCAGCACAAAGCCCGGCAACTATTATCAAGCCAATGATTTCAAATGAAACCCCGCCACCGCCACCACGCCTTCAGGTTCGTGGGCCTGTTGTATCTAAGAGCGCTACGTTTGATACGGTTGTGATATCATCTGGCGGTATCGAAGACACATCTTCACCGGTTACGCGTCCGGGCATATCATCCATTGCGCCGACGACATATGCTAACGCCAATGTGCGTTTCCCGGTTCCGGGCAACACAACAGCCGTAGTAGTTAGCCCGGTAAATGTTGGTGGAATGCTCAGGGTTGCGACAATTTATTTTAATAATAATTCAGATAGCCTCAATTCACGAGACAAAGACATTGTTGCGGCAAGTGCTCAGTTGTTATCCGAACGGGGTGGCTCGCTTTATGTTGTTGGCCATGCCAGTTCGCGCACATCCGATATGGATTATATCAAGCACGCCATGACCAATTTTCAGATATCAACCGCACGCGCTAATCAGGTTACATCCGCGCTTAAAAGCATGGGTGTTGATGCCAGTCAATTAAGAACCCATGCGCTGTCCGATACGGTTCCGCTATATTTTGAGGTAATGCCATCGGGCGAGGCGGGCAATCGCCGGGTTGAGATATACTTATCTCATTAAGGTTTGGGCTCCTTAAGTGTGAGCACCTTAAAAAGCCAATTTTTAACCTCAAAATAGGGCGTTAATGACGCATTGGCGTTTAGCCTCTTGTTAAACCAGCCGCCATCTGACAAAACTTGAAAATGGAACATGAATTTCACCGTATAAAGCGCTTGCCGCCATATGTATTTGCCGAGGTAAATGCAATGAAGGCTCGCGCACGCGCGGCTGGTGACGACATTATAGATTTCGGCATGGGCAATCCCGATCAGCCAACGCCGCAGCATATTGTCGATAAGCTGGTGGAAACGGTCAACAACCCTAAAACCCACGGCTATTCAAATTCACGCGGTATTCCCGGCCTACGCAAGGCTTTTTCGGCTTATTACGAGCGTCGCTTTAATGTGTCGATTGACCCGGAAAAGGAAGCAATAGTTACGCTCGGCTCGAAAGAGGGACTGGCCAATCTGGCAAGTGCGGTTACCAGCCCCGGTGATGTGATACTTGTGCCTAACCCCAGCTATCCCATTCATCAGTTTGGTTTCATAATTGCCGAAGCCTCGGTGCAGAACATTCCGGTTGCGCCCGATCAAAACTTTTTTGCGGCCCTTGAGCTTGCGGTGCAACATTCGGTTCCCAAGCCGAAGATGATAGTTATCAATTATCCCAATAATCCCACGGCAGAGGTTGTGGATATTGCTTTTTATGAACAGATTGTTGATTTTTGTCGTCACCATGGGATTTATGTTTTGTCCGATCTGGCTTATTCGGAAATATATTTTGACGGCAATCCGCCACCATCCATTTTGCAGGTCAAAGGGGCCAAGGATGTTGCGGTTGAGTTTACTTCCATGTCTAAAACTTATTCCATGCCGGGCTGGCGCATAGGGTTTGCCGCCGGTAATCGTGAATTGATTGCGGCACTGACGCGAATAAAATCTTATCTTGATTATGGGGCCTTCACCCCAATTCAGGTTGCCGCGGCTGCGGCCCTTAACGGCCCGCAAGATTGCATTGATAATATTCGCGCCCTTTATAAAGAACGCCGCGACGTGTTAATCAATGGCTTGAAGGGTGCGGGATGGGATGTTCCGTCACCGCTTGCCACCATGTTTGCCTGGGCGCCCATACCGCCGGCGTTTGCGCATTTGGGCTCATTAGAGTTTTCCAAACTTTTGCTTTCTGAGGCTAAGGTTGCGGTTGCGCCGGGAATTGGCTTTGGTGAACACGGTGACGGTTTTGTCCGTCTGGCGCTGGTGGAAAATAAACATCGCACCAGACAGGCGGTTCGTTCGGTAAAATCGTTCCTTGAAAATTATGACAAGGTAATCGAAGACGCCGAAAAGAAACGGGCGGAGGCAAGATAAATGTCCCCGCTTTTAAAAGGTGAGCCATTAAAAATTGCCATCGCCGGCTTAGGAACGGTGGGCGTGGGAACCATCAAGGCATTGCAAGACCATGCCGACGTAATTGCCAAGCGTTCCGGTCGTGCGGTTGAAATCACCGATATTTCTTCTCGTGACCAAGATAAAGACCGTGGTGTCGATTTATCACCTTATAGCTGGTCAAGTGATGCCGTGCAGATGGCGAAAAATTCTAATGCCGATGTATTTGTCGAACTTATCGGCGGTTCCGAAGGCATCGCCAGAGATGCGGTGACGGCAGCGTTAGAGTCCGGCAAGCATGTGGTAACCGCCAACAAGGCATTGATTGCCCATCATGGGGACGAGCTTGCGCGTCTGGCCGAAGACAAGGGCCTGTCGCTAAATTATGAGGCCGCCGTTGCCGGGGGCATCCCCATTATAAAAACCCTGCGCGAAGGCATGGCCGCCAATACCCTGACCCAAGTTTATGGTATTCTTAACGGAACCTGCAATTACATACTTACCACCATGCGTGAAAGCGGGCGCGGGTTTGACGATGTTTTGTCTGATGCACAAAAACTGGGCTATGCCGAGGCCGACCCCGGTTTCGATATTGACGGGGTTGATGCCGCGCATAAGCTGGCAATCCTTGCATCGGTTTCATTTGGAACGGTGGTTGATTTTGATGCGGTTCATGTTGAGGGAATTCGCCACATCAGCGCACTGGATATCCAGTTTGCCAGCGAACTTGGTTATAAAATAAAACTTTTAGGCGTTGCATCGCGCAGCAATGGAAACATTGAACAGCGGGTTCATCCGTGCATGGTTTCGGTGGGCGCGCCCATTGCAACGGTAGAGGGCGTGTT
>DAOWFT010000200.1 GCA_030637845.1 Thalassospiraceae bacterium | reverse complement strand
GGAACTCATCCACGCTTCTGGCGGCCCGGGGTGCGGGGTGTCCCCGCATTTATAAAACAGGCCGCACAAAAACTGTGCATCCTCATCTACCTCGGCAGGTCAGTTTTACCCATAAGGAACTCATCCACGCTTCTGGCGGCCTGCCGGCCTTCGCGGATTGCCCAGACCACCAATGATTGGCCGCGGCGCATATCGCCTGCGGCAAATACCTTGTCCATGGATGATTTATAATCATCGGTGTTGCCGGCGACGTTGCCACGGTCATCTTTTTCAAGGCCCAATTCTTCAATCATGCCTTCGTGAATTGGATGCACAAAACCCATGGCCAGAAAAACTCTGTCGCACGGTATTTCAAATTCTGATCCGGCAACTTCGCTCATCTGCCACCCGCCATTGGCGTCCATATTCCATTCGACCTCAACACATTTGGCAGCAACTACGTTGCCGTTGCCATCATCAATGAATTCCTTGGTGGTTACCGACCATTTGCGTTCGCAGCCTTCTTCGTGACTGGACGAGGTGCGCAGCTTGTTGGGCCAGTTGGGCCAAGTTGCCAGCTTGTCTTCTTTTTCCGGCGGTTTAGGCATAATTTCAATTTGGGTAATCGCCGCGGCATTTTGCCTAACCGATGTGCCAACGCAATCTGAACCGGTATCGCCACCGCCGATAACCAAAACGTTTTTGCCCGTGCTGAGGATGTCTTGTTCGGCATATTTTTCGCCCGACACCCGGCGGTTTGACTGGGCTAGGTATTGCATGGCGAAATGAACGCCATTTAGATCCCGTCCCGGCAACGCCAGATCACGGGGTTTTTCCGAACCGCCGGTTAAAACCACGGCATCAAACCGATCAAGAATATCACGGGCTGAAACATCAACCCCGACCGCGCGGTTGGGTTTGAACTCAACCCCTTCGCCCTGCATCTGCGCCATGCGCCGATCTATTAGGCTTTTATCCATTTTGAAATCGGGGATACCGTAACGCAACAGGCCACCGGCCTTGGCATTTTTTTCATAAAGCTTGACGCTGTGCCCGGCCCGGGCCAGTTGTTGCGCGCACGCCATACCCGCCGGGCCCGCCCCAACCACCGCAACCGATTTATCGCTGCGCCGTTTTGGTTTTTTAGGTTTCAACCAACCTTCAGCCCAAGCGCGGTCAACGATTGCACATTCGATGGATTTAATGGTGACCGGATGATCGGTCAGATTAAGGGTGCATGATGCTTCGCATGGCGCCGGGCAGATACGCCCGGTAAATTCAGGAAAGTTGTTGGTCGAATGAAGTATTTCAGACGCGCGTTTGAAATCATCGCGGTAAACAAGATCATTCCATTCAGGAATAATATTCATCACCGGGCAACCGCTATGACAAAACGGAATACCGCAATCCATGCAGCGCGAAGCCTGATCCGCAAGCTCGTCAGGTTTTAGGGCAACAATAAATTCGTTGTAGTTATCAACCCTGTCATCCACCGGCTGGTAAGCACGGTCATGACGATCTATTTCAAGAAATCCTGTGGGTTTTCCCATTTTAGCTGCCCCCTACTGAGGTTACGACGCCTTCGTGTTCGGCGGCTTGTGATTTTGCCTGCATTTCCAGTAACACGCGGCGATATTCAACCGGCATGACCTTCACAAACTTTCCGCGCATAGTGTCCCAGTTATCAAGGATGTCCTTTGCCCGGGCACTGGCGGTGTAATGCAGATGTTTTTCAATAATGCTTTTTAGACGTTCGGCATCGAACCGTGTCATGTCATGGCTGAGGTCAACCCGTCCATGGGTTTCAAGGTCGCCGCCCTGACCGGATGCTTCCATCGCCGCTTCTTCGGCGGCAATTGGTTCGAGCTCGACCTGGGCCATGTTGCAACGGGTATCAAAGGTTCCCGCCTCATCCAACACATAGGCTATGCCGCCCGACATACCGGCTGCAAAGTTGCGCCCGGTTTCACCAAGCACCACAACGATACCGCCGGTCATGTATTCGCAACCATGATCGCCGACGCCTTCAACTACCGCAGTCGCGCCGGAATTGCGTACGCAAAAACGTTCGCCGCCAACGCCACGGAAAAACGCCTCGCCCGCGGTTGCGCCATAAAGACAGGTATTGCCGACAATAATATTGTCTTCGGCAACTATGAGGCTGTCATCGGATGGGCGAATAATAATGCGCCCACCGGCAAGACCCTTGCCGACATAATCGTTGGCGTCACCTTTTAGGTCGATGGTCATGCCCGGCGACATGAACGCGCCAAGGCTTTGTCCCGCGGTGCCAACGCCATCAATATAAATGCTGTCATCGGCCATACCTTTTTTGCCGTGCTTTTTGGCAACTTCACCTGAAAGCATGGTGCCGATGGTGCGGTTGACGTTAACAAACTTGGCTTTGATACGAACCGGTTTGCCGCCGTCGATGGTGGCGCGGGCCTGCTTGATAAAATCATTATCCAGTGCCTTGTCGAGGCCGTGGTCTTGTTCTTCGCAGTTATAAACCGCAACCCCGGGGCCGGCTTCGGGCTTGGTTAAAAGCCGTGTGAAATCAAGGCCTTGTTCTTTCCAGTGGCCGATAGCCGATTTCATTTCCATGCAATCGGAACGCCCGATCATTTCCTGCATGGTTCTAAAGCCAAGCTCGGCCATCAGCACGCGAATTTCTTCGGCCATGAAGGTGAAATAATTGACCACGTGGGCGGGCTCGCCGGGGAATAGTTTGCGCAGGTCTTCGTTCTGCGTCGCTATGCCAACCGGGCAGGTATTGAGATGACATTTACGCATCATCAAACAGCCCTGGGCGATAAGCGCGGCTGTGGCGAAACCAAATTCATCGGCGCCAAGCATTGCCCCTACCCCCACGTCACGGGCGGTGCGCAGGCCGCCATCGACCTGTACCGCAATGCGGCCACGCAAATGGTTCATGACCAGCGTCTGGTGGGTTTCGGCCAGACCGATTTCCCACGGGGAACCGGCATGCATGGTTGATGTAAGCGGGGATGCCCCGGTGCCGCCATCAAAACCGGAAATGGTAACGTGATCGGCGTGGGCTTTGGAAACCCCGGCGGCAACCGTGCCGACGCCAACTTCGGAAACCAACTTGACCGAAATACGCGCAGTCGGGTTCACGTTTTTAAGGTCGTGAATAAGCTGGGCCAGATCCTCGATGGAATAAATATCGTGATGCGGCGGGGGGGAAATTAACGATACGCCCTCGGTCGAATGCCGCTGTGCGGCTATTTGCTCGGTAACCTTGTGGCCGGGCAATTGACCGCCTTCACCGGGCTTGGCGCCCTGGGCCATCTTTATCTGAAGTATTTTGGCGTGGGACAAATACTCCATCGTTACTCCG
>DAOWFT010000189.1 GCA_030637845.1 Thalassospiraceae bacterium | reverse complement strand
GGGTTGCGCGTATGATTGATAGTGGCGATGCCCATCCCGCACAATGGGTAGGGTTAAAGTTCTTTAATGTTTATGGGCCAAACGAATACCACAAAGGCTCCATGCGCTCGGTTGTGAACAAGCTTTACCCCGATGCGGTTGCGGGAAAAGAAGCGCAATTATTTAAATCTCATCATCCCGATTATTCAGATGGCGGGCAGATGCGCGACTTTATATACATTGATGATTGCATCGATGTAATGATGTGGCTTTTGGATAATGAAACTATTTCAGGGCTGTTTAACTGCGGTACCGGCAAGGCTCGGTCTTTCCGTGATTTGGCAGTTGCGGTTTTTGAAGCCCTTGGCAAAAAACCAAAAATAAAGTTTGTACCAACGCCCAAGGATATTCGTGACAAATACCAATATTTCACAGAGGCAGATACGCGCAATCTGCGTAGCGCGGGCTATAAAAAAGAATTTACCGAACTGGAAGATGGGGTCCGTTCATATGTGAACGATTTTCTTAGCTCCGATGATCTCTATCGCTAACAGCCCCGCAGTTTTTTGCCCGTAGTTTTTTTGCCCGCAGTTTTTTTGAAAGCCCCACTACATGACATTTGCTTTTGCATTTCCAAGCATCGATCCCATTATATTTGAAATTGGCCCATTGGCTGTGCGCTGGTATTCGCTTGCCTATATCGCCGGGCTGTTGATGGGTTGGCGTTACATGGTGTGGATGGCGGAAAAAACCCCACCTGCGGCCAAGCGTGACGACGTTGATGATTTTCTGGTCTGGGCAATTTTAGCCGTGGTTCTGGGTGGACGCATTGGTTATGTGCTTTTTTATAATTTTGATTATTACGCCGCCAACCCATCGCAAATACTGAAAGTATGGCAAGGCGGAATGTCATTTCATGGCGGCTTGCTTGGGGTGGCGGTGGCAACGGTTTGGTTTTGTCGGAACCGCAAAATAGATGCCTTGCGTTTTTTCGATATGGTTGCGGTTGCCGCACCCATCGGCTTGTTGTTCGGAAGAATTGCTAATTTTATAAACGCAGAACTTTATGGCCGCCCAACCGATGTTTCGTGGGGAGTTGTTTTCCCCGGAGCGGGAAATATCCCCAGACACCCGAGCCAGCTTTACGAGGCAGCGCTGGAGGGTTTGGTGTTGCTGGTAATTCTTCATATTTTATTTCGTTCTGAAAATATCAGAACAAAGCCCGGGCTTTTGGCCGGCATCTTTCTTATTGGCTATGGCATCGCGCGCTCCATTGCCGAACTTTTCCGCGAGCCCGATGCCCATTTGGGGTTCTTGCTTGGCGGCACGACCGTGGAGCAATGGCTCTCGGTGCCAATGTGGATAGGCGGCTTCTGGCTTATTTATCGCGCCTTAAAAAAGAAACAGGCATAAAAAATGTCTAATCTTTTGGACATTATTAAAAAAGAAATATCAGACGGTGGCCCGATTGCGGTTTCGCGCTATGAGGAACTGGCGCTAGCCCATCCAGAGTTTGGCTATTACATGAAGCAAGACCCCTTCGGCGAAGGCGGTGATTTTATAACCGCGCCTGAAATAAGCCAGATGTTTGGCGAGCTAATCGGCATTTGGGCAGCCGTGGTTTGGCAGGGCATGGGGGCACCGGCAAAAATAAATCTTGTGGAGCTTGGCCCCGGACGCGGAACACTAATGGCCGATTGCATCCGCGCCGCCGGTGCGCTGGAACAATTCGATGATGCAATTCGTATTCATCTGGTTGAAACCAGTCCCGCATTACGTGAAATCCAGAAAAAAACATTATTGTCGCCAGATATGCGTATGCCGGCATGGCGGGGTAGTTTTGATGACGTCGATGATGGCCCGCTAATATTAATTGCCAACGAATTCTTTGATGCCCTTCCCATAGATCAGTACGAAAAATCCGATGACGGCTGGCACGTGCGGGCGATTGATTGGGATGATGAATTGGGCGCGCTTAAATATGCACTCGGCAATAAACTCGAAGACGAAAGTTCAATTCCATCTGATTTGCGGAACGCACCACCCGGGGCAATTTTTGAACATTGCGCGGTGGCTGAAAACATAATCCGCGCAATATCTGAGCGAATAAAAAAACACGGCGGGGCGGCATTGATAATTGACTATGGCCATATTGAACGCGGCATCGGCGATACCTTGCAGGCATTAAAAAATCATTCGTACTTTGACCCCTTATCAAGCCCGGGCGAAGCCGACATCACGGCCCACGTTGATTTTGCCCTTTTGGCCGATGTTGCCGAAGGGCTAGGCGTTAATGTATTTGGCCCGGTTCCCCAGGGTGCGTTTTTGTCACGGCTCGGCCTTGGCCAGCGCGCCGACAGGCTAATGTTAGGTGCCGACAAGGAACAGATAGAAGAAATAGAAGCCGCCCACGCCCGTCTGGTTGAAGCCGATCAAATGGGGACACTGTTCAAGGTTATGGCCATTTCCAGCACTGGTTTGGGGATTCCGCCTTGGGCGGAATAAGCCTTGCGGCCCTTGAATACCCAGCCCTTGAATACAATGAGGCATGACGCATAATGCTAACCCATGAGCAGCAATAAACCCGTTTCAGCCATAACCCATCAGTTGTTGGGTGGCGACAAAATTGCCCACGGGTTTTTTACCCGCGCTGGCGGGGTTAGCGGCGGCATTTATTCAGGCCTTAATTGCGGCCCCGGATCGAACGATGACCCTAAAAGCGTGGAAAAAAATCGTCAGTTGGCAATGGATAGGCTGGGCGGTGATGCTTTGTTGCTTACCTGCTATCAGGTTCATTCGCCCGACGTGGCAACCATTAGCGAGGCATGGGTTGAGGGAAACATGCCCAAAGCAGATGCCATGGTGACGAACAGCCCCGGTCTGGCCCTTGGTATTTTAACCGCAGACTGCGCCCCGGTTTTATTGGCTGATATTGATGGCGGGGTAATAGGCGCGCTTCATGCCGGATGGAAAGGTGCCGTTTCAGGTGTGGTGGAAAACACCGCCCGCGCCATGACCGATTTGGGTGCAGACCTTTCACGCACCGTTGCAGTTATCGGCCCGACCATTGGGCAGCAAAGCTACGAGGTCGGCGCCGAGGTGCGCGCAGCGGTTATTGAAAGCAATGCTGCAGATGCCGAAAGATTTTTTATTCCTTCAAAACGCCCAAATCGTGATGGCCGCTGGATGTTTGATTTACCCATGTACGTTTTGGCCCGGCTTGAAAATGCCGGTATCGGCAGCTGTGCCAGCCTTGGCCTCGATACATATGCAGATGAAAAAAACTTTTTCAGCTATCGTCGGGCAACACATAATAATGAAAAAGATTATGGCCGCATCCTTTCGGCTATAATGATTTAAGAATGAAGCGAGATAGCATGAGAAGATTAATTACCTTTTTTGTTTTTTTGTTAATCTTGCCGATTATTGCGTCGTGCTCATCTGCTGGGCAAATAATTTCTGGAAACTCTACTGGAAATCTTGCCCTACCGTCTGATCCGCGTTTTGGTCCGGACAATATTCGTATAAATGAACCACCGACTACGCGGTGGGATGTATATTATTCAAACCTTGAAAACGCCCCGGCAGAAATAAGGGTGATGGAACCCCTTGGCACATCCAGACCGATGGGAAAATTGTTGGCAAGCTCGGTTGCCGAACATCTGGAACGGGCCGGAGTAAAATCCAGCACCGAACCAATCAAGGTTGACGTTAGTAAAATAAATGCCAATAAAATGAATGAAAGCAAAAATAATATTTTTATCCTCAGCGGAACCGCAGAGGTCGGCGTTGATGACCCCAGTTTGCGCTATGCGGTTTTTATCAGATGGATATTAAGCGATACCTTTGGTCGGGTTATTGCCACCCATTCCCAAGGGGTGGTTGGCTCAAGGCGAGATTGGGATGTTGGCGATCCCAGATTGCTAAGATCGGTTGGTGTTGGTATTGCCAAACCAATGGCGGCAATGGCAATAGCCGAAATTAAACCGGCGAAGCCACCTGCCGACCCCCTGACCCGTGGTGTTCTCATGGCCGGAATTGTCGGCATTCCCCCCAAGGATGGCAAAATCTTGAGCAAAAGCATGAGCAAAGAGCTTTTAATCCAAGACATACTGGTAACCGAAGACCCACGCCAGGCCACATATGTGCTGGGCGGGCTGGTGGAAATGGTCCCGACCACCCCGGGGCTTGAAATGGCCAGAATAATATGGCGGGTGGCAGAAATTGACGGCCCAGAGCTGGGAAGCGCGGTTCAGGAAAAAGAGGTGGCCAAAGGCTCGTTAAATGGGCGCTGGGCTGAGGTCGCCAGCCCCATTTCAAAGGCCGCAGCCAAGGGAATAGCGCGGATAATGGCCGATTTTTCCAAAAGCCCCATACCCGAAAAGCCAGTTGGCAGCCCCCCTCAAGTGGTTTTGCCAAAGGTGCCCGGGCGCGCCCTGCCGCCGCCACCTTGAGACACCGCCATATGGGCCCACTGTAACCCACTGAATTATACGCTGATTTTAGCCATATTGTGCGTTTACAGCCCACCCTGAGGCTGCTACATTCCGCCGCGATTCAAAGAGGGGCTTTGCCCATTTGAAAGGCTTTTACGTTTGCGGGTTTTATTAAGTGACCCCAACCAAGGCATTTGAGACCGATGAAAATTATTTCTTGTAACGGCAATCGCCCGCTGGCCGAAGCAATTTCCAAGGAATTGGGAATGCCTTTGACGCAGGCCAAAATTCAACGATTTTCCGATATGGAAATATTCGTTGAAATACAAGATAACGTTCGTGGCGAAGATGTGTTTGTTATTCAGTCCACATCGTTTCCGGTCAACGATAACCTGATGGAACTGCTAATCGTAATTGATGCCCTGCGTCGTGGTTCGGCCCGGCGCATAACCGCGGTTATGCCTTATTTTGGTTATGCCCGTCAGGACAGAAAGCCCGCCCCGCGCACGCCGATATCGGCCAAGCTGGTGGCAAACCTTATAACCACCGCCGCCGCCGATCGGGTTTTGACCATGGACTTACACGCAGGCCAGATACAGGGATTTTTTGATATCCCGGTGGACAACCTTTATGCCGCACCCGTTCTTACCCGCGATATTAAAGAGCGCCTCGATAAAAATGAAACAACGGTGGTATCGCCGGATGTTGGCGGTGTTATTCGCGCCCGCGCAGTTGCTAAACGGATTGATGCCGATCTGGCAATTATTGATAAAAGACGCGAACGGGCCGGTGTTTCAGAAGTAATGAACATTATCGGCGATGTTAAAGACCGCAATTGCATTTTAATCGATGATATTGTCGATTCGGCCGGAACCCTTTGCAACGCAGCCGAAGCATTGATGGGAGCCGGCGCCAAGTCGGTTATGGCCTATGTTTCCCACGGTGTTTTATCAGGCGATGCGGTGCAAAAAATTGAAAATTCGGCAATGAGCAAACTGTTCGTTACCGACAGTATTATGGCCACCGATGCCGTAATGGGGTCGAGCAAGGTTGAACAATTAAGTATTGCCCCGTTAATCGGCGAAGCAATAAGACGCATTAGCGAAGAGAGCTCGGTTTCAACGCTCTTTGATTAAACTGAGATCCTCTGGCCGGGCTTCAAGCCGGGTTGGGGGTTTAAGCGGTGCCGCACCCCTGGAGGCTGGCGCCTAGTTAAACACAAAAGGAGTAAAGCCAATGGCTGAAATTTCAACAATAAGCGCAGAAATGCGCGAGCGGGCAGGTAAGGGGGCAGCCCGCGCGACTAGACGTTCTGGTCGTGTGCCCGCAGTTATTTATGGGGATAAGAAAGACCCTGTAACAATTTCTATCGATCCGATTGAGCTAAACAAATACGTTAAACGCGGTGGTTTTTTCTCGCATGCCTATTCCATTGAGGTGGGCAGCGATAAACATACCGTTGTTCCACGTGATGTGCAGCTTCACCCGGTAACCGATGTTCCCATCCATCTTGATTTTCTGCGCGTAACAAAAGACAGCAGAATCTCGGTGGAAGTTCCTATTCACTTTACCAATCACGAGGAATCACCGGGCCTTAAGCACGGCGGCGTTCTGAACGTGGTTCGTCACGAATTGGAACTTAGGGTTTCACCATTGGCCATGCCGGAATTCATAGAAATTGATCTGACCGGCACGGAAGTTGGCGATTCCATTCATATTAGCCAGGTTGCATTGCCCGAAGGCACCCGCCCAACCATTAGCGATCGCGACTTCACTATTGCGACCATTGCCGCACCTACTGTGGCACCGGTTGAAGAAGAAGAGGTCGAAGGTGAAGGCGAAGAAGGTGTTGAAGGCGAAGAAGGTGCCGAAGGCGCTGAAGGCGAAGCCAAGAAAGAGGAAAAGGGCGAGGAGTAATCCTCATCTCTTGACCCCTGTCTTCATGGGAGGCACTTATCAATGCGGTTGGTTGTGGGGCTTGGAAATCCGGGCGAAAAATATGCCCATAACCGCCACAACATTGGTTTTATGGCGGCGGACGAAATCGTTCGCCGCCATAGCTTTTCCCCCTGGCGGGCAAAGTTTCAGGGCGAACTTTCCGAAGGAAGTATCGGCGGTGAAAAAGTTCTGGTGATTAAACCACAAACCTTCATGAACGAATCCGGGCGCTCAGTCGCAGAAGTAGTAAAGTTTTACAAAATTGATGCGTCCGACGTAATTGTACTTCACGATGAACTTGATCTTGTCCCGGGCAAGGTTCGCGTCAAACGCGGTGGCGGCCACGCCGGACATAACGGCTTGCGTTCAATCCATTCAGTAATTGGCGAGGGTTATGGACGCATACGTTTAGGTATCGGCCATCCCGGTGATAAAGACAGGGTGACCGGCCACGTGTTAAATGATTTTGCCAAGGATGACGCCAAGTGGCTGGAGCCACTATTGGTAGAGGTCGCAGACAGCATAGATTTGGTTTTTTCTGAAAAAGACGCAGATTTTATGACAAATGTTGCCCGCGCTGTTCCACAAACACCTAAGAACAAAAACAACAATAATGAGGATTAAGGCCAATGGGTTTTAAATGCGGTATTGTCGGTATGCCCAACGTTGGCAAATCGACCCTTTTCAATGCACTGACTGCGACTGCCGCCGCCGAGGCGGCAAACTTTCCCTTTTGCACCATTGAGCCAAATGTCGGGCGGGTGGCGGTTCCTGATTTGCGTCAGGACAAGCTTGCAAAAATTGCCGGTTCGGCAAATGTTGTTCCGACCCAGCTTGAATTTGTTGATATAGCCGGTCTGGTAAAGGGCGCGTCCAAGGGCGAGGGGCTTGGCAACCAGTTTCTTGCCAATATTCGGGAAGTTGATGCGGTTATTCATGTTGTTCGCTGTTTTGACGATGGCAACGTAACCCACGTCGAAGGCGAAGTTGACCCAATTCGCGACGCCGAAATTATCGAAACCGAACTTATGCTGGCAGATATGGAAAGCCTTGAAAAACGCATCCAGCCGTTGACCAAGAAAGTTCGCGGTGGTGATAAGGACGCGACGGTCGAAATGGAACTTATCGAACGTGCGCTAAAATTGCTACAGGACGGCACCCCGGCCAGAGTTATGGAAGTAAGCGAAGATGAGGAAAAACCATTTCGTATGCTGCAATTGCTTACCTCCAAACCAGTTCTTTATGTTTGCAATGTGGAAGAGGACGCGGCAGAGGGTGGCAACGCGCTTTCGGTCAAGATTGCAGAAATGGCAGCCAAGGAAGGCGCGGTTAGCGTGGTAATATCGGCCAAAATAGAAGAAGAAGTAAGCCAGCTCGACAGCGAAGATGATAAACAGGAATTTCTCGAAACACTGGGTCTGAAAGAAACCGGTTTGGCCCGGATTGTTCGCGCCGGTTATAAATTGCTCAACCTGATAACGTTTTTTACCTGCGGGCCAAAAGAAACCCGGGCCTGGACCATTGTTGCCGGAACCAAGGCCCCCGGGGCCGCAGGCGTAATTCACACCGATTTTGAAAAAGGATTCATCAAGGCCGAAACCATAGCCTATGATGACTATATTGAATTGAACGGCGAACAGGCGTGCAAGGATGCGGGAAAAATGCGGCAAGAAGGCCGCGATTATACGGTCGTCGATGGCGATGTATTGCTATTTCGTTTTAATGTATGATCTGAAATATCCTTAAAATACTTAAAATTTTTTGGGGCAGGGGGAGCGCTAATGACTACACCCGGAACACCGCCGGTTATCGGCGTAATTGGCGGTAGCGGCATTTACGAAATTGATGGGTTGGAAAATACCCGTTGGCAGCGCATCGAAAGTTCGTTCGGCGAAGCATCGGACGAGCTTTTTTTTGGCGAACTAGAAGGTGTGCAAATGGTTTTTCTGCCCCGTCATGGGCGCGGACACCGCATTCCACCAGCCAGCGTTAATTACCGCGCCAATATTGATGTCCTTAAACGCGCCGGCGTAACCGAAATATTATCGGTTTCGGCCTGTGGCTCGCTCAAAGAAGAGCTTGATCCCGGAACATTTGTAATCGTCGATCAATTTATTGATCGCACAATCGCGCGTGAGAAATCATTTTTTGGCCCAGGATTGGTCGCCCATGTGGCGCTGGGCCATCCGGTTTGCTCGCGTCTTGGCGATGCCATTGAAATTGCGGCTAAAGATTTAGGCATCAAATACCAGCGTGGCGGTACATATTTGGCCATGGAAGGCCCGCAATTTTCCACATTGGCTGAATCCAACCTCTATCGTAGTTGGAATTGTGACGTTATCGGAATGACCAATATGCCGGAAGCCAAACTCGCCCGCGAGGCCGAGATTTGTTATGCGACCATTGCCATGGTGACCGATTTTGATTGCTGGCATCCCGATCACGATCACGTCACAGTTGATAGCATAATCAAGACATTACTTGAAAATGCCGACAAGGGCCGTGCGCTGGTAAAAAACATCGCCCCCGCACTTTCAGCCCGAGATGAAAGTTGTTCTGATGGTTGTCACACCGCACTGGACGTGGCCATTATTACCGCACCGGAAACGCGCGATAAAGAGATGGTGAAAAAACTCGACGCAGTCGCGGGCCGGGTACTTGGCCAATGAAAGCGTTTAAACAATGAAGGTAGGCCAAGAACATTTTCGCACCATCTGGGCGACTGATGATGAGCTCGAATCCCGTGCGGTTGAAATTATCGATCAAACAAAACTTCCCTTTCGTTTTGAAATCGTCAGGATGGAAACGCTCAACGAGGCCGTTCATGCAATCATGGATATGCTGGTGCGCGGCGCACCGTTAATTGGCGCGACCGCGGCTTACGGTATGGCGCTGGCCATGCGCCACGACCCATCCGATAAAAATCTCGACGATGCCTACGATAATTTGCTGGCGGCACGGCCGACCGCGGTTAACCTGCGCTGGGCACTGGATGACCTGAAAAATATTTTGTCACCGTTGAGGCCCAAGCAAAGGCTAAAGGCGGCTTTTGCCCGGGCAGCTGAAATATGTGACGAAGACGCCGCCCAATGTTCGGCAATTGGCGATCATGGGCTGGAGCTTATTCGCGGGGCCTATGAAAAATGCGGACGTTCGCGCCCGGTAAATATCCTGACCCATTGCAACGCCGGCTGGCTTGCCACGGTTGATTGGGGTACGGCGACCGCACCAATTTATAAAGCGTTTGAAGCCGGCATTCCGGTTCATGTCTGGGTTGATGAAACCCGGCCCCGCAATCAGGGTGCCAGCCTGACCGCATGGGAATTGGGGCAAAACGGTGTGCCGCACACGGTTATTGTCGATAATGCCGGCGGTCATTTGATGCAAAGCGGTCAGGTTGATATGTGCATAGTCGGTACCGATCGCACTACCCGAACCGGCGATGTTTGCAACAAAATCGGAACCTATCTTAAGGCACTGGCCGCAAGTGATAATTCGGTCCCGTTTTATGTCGCCCTGCCCGGCACCACCATTGATTGGTCAATTAGGTCAGGTCGCGATATACCGATAGAAGAGCGAGACCAAACAGAGGTTACAGAAATTACCGGGCTTACCAAGGCCGGTGATCTGGAAACCATCCAAATTGTGCCCAGCGGAAGCGCTGCGTTTAATCCGGCGTTTGACGTAACACCGGCTGAATATGTAACAGCGCTTATAACCGAACGTGGCATTGCCACTCCAACGGAAGATGCGTTGATGAGGCTATATCCAAAGGAGTCAAGGTACTAAGATGAAAAACCTTTGGTCTGAAAAACAGGCAAAATCATACATCAAACGTTACGCCAAAGATGGCATTAACCAAGACCTTGCCCTGCGTGTTTATAGCAGCCGTTTATTGGGCGGCAACCCAGAACTTGTTTTGCACGGCGGTGGCAATACCTCGGTTAAAACAACCATGAAAGATCTTGCCGATAACGAGGTTGAGGTTCTTTGTGTTAAGGGTTCGGGCTGGGACATGGGCGATATTGAACCGGCTGGCTTGCCCGCTGTTCGTTTGCAGCCTTTGTTGGGCATGAAAAAGTTCCGCACCCTTTCAGACGAAGACATGGTAAATGCCCAGCGTACCAATCTGCTTGATTCTTCGTCGCCCAACCCTTCGGTTGAAACCCTTCTTCATGCATTTTTGCCACACAAATTTATTGACCATACCCATTCAAATGCGGTGTTGGCATTATCGGATCAGAAAAACGGACAAGACAATTGCGGCCAAGTGTTTGGCGATAGCATGGGCTACGTTCCATATATAATGCCGGGATTTTTGCTGGCTAAAAAAGCAGCCGAGGTTTATTCGCAAAATACAAATGTAAAAGGGCTTATCCTTTTAAATCATGGCATCTTTACCTTTGCCGACACGGCAAAAGAATCATATGACCTTATGATTTCAATGGTTAGCAAGGCGGAAAAATACCTCAAACAAAATAAGAAAAAATCATTTGTTCAGGTTAAAAAATCTGCCAAAAAATCTACAAAGACAGCCAGCGTTGCGGAGATAGCGCCAATATTGCGCGGACTGGTAAACCATGACGGCAAGTCCATGATTTTGGATTTTCGGACAAGTCCGGAAATACTTAAATTTGTCGGCGGGCGTGAGGTTATGCGCTATAGCCAGCAGGGAACCGTTACCCCTGACCATGTTATCCGAACCAAACCGAAACCGTTGCTGGTTCCGCCACCTGCGCCTGAAAAGATGGACGAGTTTGCCCAGGGCGCGCGCCTTGCCTTAAAAAAATACGTAAAAGATTACGAAGCCTATTTTGCCAGAGGTAACAAGCGCTTAAAGGGCGTAAAAGCCCCGCTCGACCCCATGCCCCGGATGATTTTAGTGCCGGGTGTTGGTGCCTTTGGGCTGGGCGTATCGGCCAAGGCCGCAAGCATTGCCGCAGATTTATTGCAGACCAACATATCGGTTATCACCAAGGCAGAGGCCATGGGAACATACAGCGTAATTTCCGAGCGCGATATTTTTGATATTGAATACTGGTCACTGGAACAAGCCAAACTGGGCAAGGGGGCGGAAAAGCCATTTGCCAGACAGGTTGTTGTTATAACCGGCGGCGGTTCCGGCATTGGTGCCGCCACCGCAAAGGCATTTGCTAATAATGGCGCCGAAGTTGCGGTGCTTGACCGTGATGAAAAATCAGCCAAAAAAGTAGCCGCCGAAATAGGCGGAATTGGCCTTGGCTGCGACGTCACCTCTGGTTCTGAAGTTAAAAAAGCATTTGATGTTGTTGCCGCCACCTTTGGTGGGGTTGATGTGGCCGTTTCCAATGCTGGCGCCGCGTGGCAGGGAAAAATCGGCGAAGTCGATGACAGGGTGCTGCGTCAAAGTTTCGAGCTTAATTTTTGGGGCCATCAAAACGTTGCGAAAAACGCCGTACGCATTATGCGGGCTCAGGGAACCGGCGGTTGCTTGTTATTTAATACTTCAAAACAAGCCCTAAACCCAGGGCGCGATTTTGGTCCCTATGGCCTGCCCAAGGCCGCAACATTATTTTTGATGAAACAGTATGCGCTTGATTATGGTGCAGATGGCATTCGCTCAAATGCGGTTAATGCCGACCGTATTCGTTCAGGGCTTTTGACCGATAAAATGATAAAGTCCAGATCCAAAGCACGCGGGGTCAGCCAAGAACAATACCTATCGGGCAATCTGTTAAACCGCGAAGTCACCGCCGAAGATGTCGCAAACGCATTTATGGATTTGGCAAAAGCGCAATCCACAACCGCTGCTATTTTAACGGTTGATGGCGGTAATATTGAAGCATCACCCCGTTAAATAAAAACTCTTCACCAAATAGGCTCGGCCAAATCGGCAGGGGTTTTTTATTTTGCTGCTAACCAAGATTAAAATATTAGTTAGGGCGCTTGTGCTTTTTAATGTCTTGTTCGAATTTTTCGACGTAGGGCCCGTGGGTATATTCATCAAGGCAGATGCGGCTCCAAATG
>DAOWFT010000131.1 GCA_030637845.1 Thalassospiraceae bacterium | reverse complement strand
TGGCGGACAGGGAGGGATTCGAACCCTCGGTACGGGTTTACCCCGCACGGCGGATTAGCAATCCACTGGTTTCAGCCACTCACCCACCTGTCCACATATATCGCAGCCTGTGGCCCAGCTGCGGCCCCCTTATTAAACGCACCGGGGCCAGCAATCAAGCCAGTAGATTAACTAACCATGGCAAGGGCATAAGAGACCGTGCCGCCGGTCAATTTCTTTAGCTCGGCCACATCGGTTTCAAATATGCAATTGGGGTGCCCGGCGGCGGCGTAAACCTTGGAAAACCGCTTGAGGCTGGCATCAATGGTCGTGGGTATGGGCCCGCCCAAAAGCCCAACCGGGGCCACCCCGCCGATGGAAAAGCCGGTTACCGCCTGGACGATGTTGGCATCGGGCCGGGTCGCATCGCCGGGCAGATGAAAAATGCGCGCCAGCTCATGCTCAAAGCAAGTTTTATCGCCGGCCACCAGCGCCATTACCGGTTGCTCGCCGACCATAAAAACCAAAGATTTTACTATTGCACCCTGCGCCACGCCCAATGCCTTGGCCGCGTCGGCGGCGGTGCGCGCGCCTTGCTCAAGCTCTATAACATTATCTTTAAACCCGGCCTTGCCGAGGGCGGCGCGTACCCGCATTACAGGTTCATTTTCCAAAAAGCTCATGCTTGCTTTACTCCCCCCAAATGAATAAGCAGCTATTTTGCGAAAGGCCTATTCCACCAAAGGTATGGTCATGCCTTTTTTAACCGCGTCTCGCTGGCTCAGCCTATCATACCATTCCTTAACGTTACAAAAATCGGCCAGATCGCATGGATGCCAGCCAAACCTGGCCACCCACGGATAGGCCGCTATGTCGGCAATGGTATAATTTTCACCGCCAAGGTATTTGCTTTCGCCCAATCGTTTATCGAGCACACCATAAAGGCGCATCATTTCGTCACGGTAGCGTTCCTTGGCATAGGGAATATCTTCTTTAGCAAATTTCCAGAAATGATGAACCTGACCAAACATCGGGCCGATGCCACCCATCTGCAACATCAACCATTCCAGCGCCGCGTAACGGCCACGGGCATCGGATGGCAATAATTCGCTTTTTGTTTTTTCCGCCAAATAAATAAGTATGGCGCCGGATTCAAAAACCGTTATGGGCTTTCCATCGGGGCCGTCGCTATCAATTATTGCCGGTATTTTATGATTGGGGTTTATGGCATCAAATTCAAGCGCAAACTGTTCGCCCTGTCCGATGTTTATGGGGTGGGTGGTATATTCAAGGCCAAGCTCTTCCAGCATTATGGATACTTTGCGCCCGTTGGGGGTGGTCCATGTGTAGAGGTCTATCATTTATTTTATCCTTAATTAAAACCCGCCCCCAATATATAAAAATTAACCTACCCGTCCAATTTATCTTTCAACATTTTGTTGACCGTGCCGGGGTTGGCCTTGCCGCCGGTTGCTTTCATTACCTGACCGACGAACCAGCCAAGAATTTTTTCGTTGCCGCCTTTATATTGTTCGACCTGCTTTTCCCCGGCGGCGATGGCGGCGTCAACTGCGGCCTCGATGGCCCCGCTGTCGGTTATTTGTTTCAGGCCTTTTTCTTCGACAATTTTTGCAGGGCTATCACCGGTTTCGATCATTATTTCGAAAACTTCTTTGGCAATGCGCCCCGATACCGTGTCATCGGATATAAGGTCAATTAATTTGCCCAGATTATCCGCCGTTACCGGGCTGTTTTCAATGCTGACACCCTTGTCGTTCAGGGCGCCGAACAGGTTTGAAATAACCCAGTTGGCGGCAATCTTGGCATCGCGGCCCCCGTCTTTATCCTTGGAGACGACCTCTTCAAAATAAACTGCCGTGTCTTTTTCTGCCACCAACACGCCAGCATCATAGGGCGACAAACCGAAATCTTTTACATAGCGACCTTTGCGTTCATCGGGTAATTCGGGCAGGTCTTTTTTGATGCCATCAACAAACGCCTGATCAAAAACCAACGGCAACAAATCGGGGTCGGGGAAATAACGATAATCGTGGGTGTGTTCTTTTGAACGCATGGAACGGGTTACGGATTTTTGACTATCGAAAAGTCTGGTTTCCTGCACCACTTCGCCGCCGCCGTCATATATTTCAACCTGACGCATGGCTTCATATTCAATCGCCTGCATGGCAAAACGAACCGAGTTTACGTTTTTGGTTTCGGCCCGCGTCCGCAGTTCGCTGCTGCCGACTGGGCGGA
>DAOWFT010000139.1 GCA_030637845.1 Thalassospiraceae bacterium | reverse complement strand
TCGCCTTTATTGTGTCATATTCTTTTGATTTATTCTAAACTAGGGAAATAGACTTATAGGGGCGGAAATATGCTGATTAAAAACCTAGCCACTTCGCATGTTGGCGAAAACGAGGTTACCCCGGAGCGTGTTTTTAAAGCCCGCCGCAGGTTTCTCAATATGGGTGCGGCAACCATCGGCGGGGCCGCCATCAGTGGTATTGCGGGCGGACTCTTAGGCGCGCTGCCGGCACGGGCCGCCGGGGCCAGCCTAAATCCAGGCAAATGGTCAGGATCAACCGATGAGCCACTGACAGAATTTGAAGCGGCCACCAGCTATAATAATTTTTATGAATTTGGGACATCAAAGGAAGGCCCCCGCCTTAATGCGGAAAATTTTGTTACCAGCCCCTGGACGGTTGAGATTGCGGGATTGGCAAAAAATACCGGCGTTTTTGACGTTTGGGATTTGATAAAAAAAGACCAACTGCAAGAACGCATTTATCGCCACCGCTGTGTCGAGGGCTGGTCAATGGTAATACCCTGGGTTGGCGTTCCCTTGGTTGAAATTATTAAACGCATGGAACCTGCGAGTAACGCAAAATATGTTGCCTTTCAAACCCTGCATGATCCCGAACGGATGCCGGGACAACAACGCAGCGTATTGCAGTGGCCCTATGTTGAGGGGCTTCGCCTTGACGAAGCAATGAATTCGCTAACCATGTTGGCGGTTGGTATTTATGGACAGGAACTGCCGCCACAAAACGGTGCGCCCATGCGTTTGGTGGTGCCGTGGAAATATGGTTTCAAGGGCATTAAATCCATAGTCAAAATTGAATTCACCGAAAAACAGCCGCCGACTTCGTGGAATATTTCCGCACCAACTGAATATGGTTTTTATTCCAACGTAAACCCGAACGTAAGCCATCCACGCTGGAGCCAAGCCAAAGAAAGAAGGATTGGCGAGTTTTTGCGTCGTAAAACATTGATGTTCAATGGCTACGCCGATGAAGTAGCAAGCATGTATTCCGGCATGGATCTTGAGAAATTCTTTTAATGACAGTTCCTTTTCGCGTTATTTGGTGGCTGGCCATGGTCGGCATATTGCTCCCCCTTTTGTGGCTGGGGCTTAGCGCATTTGGCCTTAATGTATTTACCAACGGGTTGGGCGCCAACCCGATTGAGGCCATAAACCGCTTCCTCGGCGATTGGGCGCTGCGTTCTTTATTAATCGCGCTGGCCATGACGCCAATTCGCATTATCAGCCAAAAGGCATGGCCAATACGTTTGCGCCGGATGATGGGCTTAAGTGCATTTTTTTATGCCATGGCCCATTTAAGCAGCTACGTAGTGTTGGATCAGTTTTTTGATTGGGCCGCTATTTGGCAGGACATTGTCAAACGAAACTTCATAACCGTAGGTATGGCTGTGATTATAATTTTAACAACACTGGCGGTTACCTCGCCAGCCAGCGTTGCAAAACGTATGGGTTCAAAAAACTGGAAACGCCTGCACAAGCTGGTTTATCCAGCGGGGGCATTGGCGTTGCTGCATTTTTTCTGGATGGTAAAGGCCGACATCCGCGAGCCAATAATTTATAGCGCAGTTTTTGTGGTGTTGTTGAGCATTCGCCTGATGGATAAATATAAAAAATCCCGCACCTTGCGTAGTGCCTAAAATCGTCAAATATCGGCCCGAGAAAAATCTATATCATCGGAAAGCCCAACCGCCAAGGCGATGGAATCTTTTTGCGCCTGCAAATATTTATTTGCCCGCCGGGGCAAAGGTATTTTTGCTTCACGGCAAGCACCGATAAGGGCTTCAACAATATCGCTTTCTGAAAGTATTACCCGGAAAGGCTCCATCGGGTTGCTTGATACAAATCTGAGCACAACCTTCAGCCCCTCGGGCGTGTTTTCGGAAATAATTCGGTTACTGTCATCGGGGCGAATTATTTCAAAATCCTGCATGGGTGAATCCGGCAATTGAATGCCCTTGTCACGACAAAACCGCGGCAGGATTAAGCGCAGCTCACGATTGGAAAAAATTATTTTCCTGACGTCTACGGGCATGGATTACCTCGTGCATTATTTGTTGTACATAGCCGTGTCCCGACTGAATATGTAACATAAAACGGTAATTCTGGGTAAGGTTTTAGTGGGCCTCGCCCCAGTTTGAACCAATTCCACAATCCACAACCAACGGCACGTCAAGGCTGGCGGCACCTTCCATAACGGCTTTTACAATTTCAATGGTTTTTTCAGACTGGCCCTTGGGCAGTTCAAACACCAATTCATCATGAACCTGCAAAAGCATCAACGCGCCAAGCCCCGCATCTTCGAGCGCCCCCGGCAGGCGTAACATTGCCCGCTTTATGATATCGGCGGCCCCGCCCTGGATGGGGGCGTTGATGGCGGCGCGTTCGGCAAAGCTTCGGCGCATCTGGTTTTTATCGTTTATTCCCGGAACAAAACATTTACGCCCGAAAAGCGTGCTGACAAACCCATTCTTTGCCGCCCCCGCTTTGGTTTCTTCCATATAGTCACGAATACCGGGGAAGCGTTCAAAGTATGCATCGATATATTCCTTAGCCTCGGTTCTGGAAATTCCTAACTGACGGGCAAGACCAAATGCGGAAATGCCATAGATAATTCCAAAATTAATGGCTTTGGCATTGCGGCGAATATCAGGGTCCATGCCTTTGACCGGAACGCCAAAAACCTCGGACGCGGTCATGGCATGAATATCAAGGCCGTCATGAAAAGCGGTTTTTAGCGCATCGATACCGGCAACATGGGCAAGTAGCCTTAATTCAATTTGTGAATAATCTGCGCTTAATAAAACATTTCCTTTTTCCGCGATGAACGCGGTTCTAACCGCGCGGCCTTCCTCAGAACGGATAGGAATATTTTGTAGATTAGGATCACTTGATGCCAGCCTGCCGGTTGAGGTTGCGGCCATTGAATAGGATGTATGCACCCGCTTGGTCGTCGGGTTTATCTGGTTTTGCAGGGCATCGGTGTAGGTGCTTTTTAATTTGGCCAGTTGTCGCCAGCCCAACACGTGCCTGGGAAGATCGTGCGCATGGCTTAGCTCTTCCAACACATCGGCCCCGGTTGACCATGCACCGGATTTTTTGCTTTTCTTTCCGCCTTCGAGGCCCAGTTCATCAAAAAGTATTTCACCCAATTGTTTTGGGCTGGCGATATTAAATTCGCGCCCGGCCAAGGAATGAATTTCTTTTTCCAGTACGGCCAAGCGTTTGGAAAAATCATCGGACAGATTTTTAAGTATTTTAACGTCAACCTTGATGCCGTTTGTTTCCATCTCCGCCAGCACCGATATTAGCGGGCGTTCAATGTTTTCATAAACGCTGACCATCTGTTCATCGACAAGACGCGGTTTTAACAATTGGTGAAGCTGTAATGTTATGTCGGCATCTTCGGCGGCATAATCCAGTGCCTTTTCCAAACTAACGCGGTCAAATGTTACTTTTGCTTTGCCCGTTCCTGCCACGTCTTTGAATTTTATGGTATCCACGCCCAAATGAAGCGAGGCCAGCTCATCCATGCCGTGGCCATGCAAGCCACCTTCGAGAACGTAGCTTATGACCATGGTGTCATCCACCGGCGCAACATCAACACCATAACGGGTCAAAATAACCTGATCGTATTTTATGTTTTGCCCAACCTTTAATACGCCGGGGTCTTCGAGCAATGGTTTTAACATTGCCAGTGCTTTTTTAATTTCTATTTGTTTTGGCGTGCCCGTGCCATGACCGCCATCGCCATCACCATCGCCAAGGTCAAACGTGCCTTGAGCCGGTGCGCCCAGATGGGCCAACGGGATGTAGGCCCCATGACCCGGTTTATATGAAAGCGAGACCCCAACCAAACTGGCCGCCATGGAATCAAGGCCCGTTGTTTCCGTATCAACCGCAACGATACCGGCGTCAAATGCGCCCGCTATCCAACGCTCAAGGGTGGCGATGTCTTGCACCAATTCGTAAGTTTTTTCCAAAGGCGGCAGCGGTGCGGGCCTTTTGTTTTCCGGTGCAGGTATTTCCCCGGCAGTGGGTTTTGCAGTGGTTTTTGGCGCACTAAAACCTTGGGCTTCCATCTTTTTTAAAAGTGACTTGAAATTATTCTCCGCCAAAAAAGACATCATTTTATCGGGGTCGGCCTCACACAAAATAAAATCATCAAGGGGCATTTCAACCGGAACGTCTTTTTTCAAGGTGACTAACTCTCTGGAAATACGGGCCTGTTCTGCCTGTTCCAGCAAGTTTTCGCGGCGTTTATTTTGTTTTACCTTACCGGCATTTGCCAAAACGCCATCGAGATCGCCGTATTCGTTTATTAATAGCGCCGCGGTTTTTACGCCGATGCCGGCAACGCCGGGCACATTATCGGAGCTATCACCGGCCAGCGCCTGTACATCTATTACCCGCTCCGGGCCGACACCGAATTTTTCAAATACTTCATCGGGGCCGATAATTTTATTTTTCATGGCATCAAGCATGGTGACGCCGGGACCAACCAATTGCATCAGGTCTTTATCCGATGAAACAATTGTTACCTCGACGCCACGCTCCCTCGCCTGGCGGGCATAGGTTGCGATTAGGTCATCTGCTTCATAGCCTTCCATGTCGACTGATTTGAGGTCCATGGCGGCAACCGCGTCGCGCACCAGTGCAAACTGGGGGACAAGGTCATCGGGTGCAGGCGGGCGGTGGGCTTTATATTCAGGATATATGTCGTTGCGAAAAGTTTTGCGGGCGCGGTCCAGCACCACCGCAATTGCATCGGCGTCGGTGTCTTCGACCAGCTTCATTATCATTTTGGTAAAGCCATAAACCGCACCGACGGGGGTTCCGTCGCTGCGCGTCATCGGCGGCAGGGCGTGATAGGCACGGAAAATAAATCCCGAGCCATCAATTAAAAAAAGGTGCTTCATATTTGCGCTGGCCTTAATGTTCTTAATTAATGCCCGCTGGAAACGTTGGCATTGGCATCGAGGATGAATTTTTGTCCACAATAGGGGCAGTCAGCGGATTTTGTAGTGGTATCAATCTTTATAAATACCCGTGGATGGCCGCCTGTACTGTCCTCACCCTTGCTTTGGCCTTGGCAGGATATTGTTGTGTCTTGAACCACTACGGACGTATTATCTGATAAATTATTTGGCAACTAATTATGTCTCCCTTTGCGCCCGATATAATTCAGCCCTATATCATTTACAAAGATAATACCGATAAGGATACAAGATGGCCACCCAGCCACAACAATCTTCAAAAATGCCAATAAATGCAGTGGAAGTGCATGATTTGGTGAAAACCTACGGCGCCAGCAAAACGACCCCGGAAAAGCACGCGCTAAAAGGGATTTCGCTGGATATTCCCAGAGGGTCTTTTTTTGGACTGTTGGGGCCAAACGGGGCCGGCAAATCAACCTTGATAAATATACTGGCGGGGCTGGTTAATAAGACATCCGGTTCGGCCAGCATCTGGGGTTATGACACGGAAAATGAAATGCGTGCAGCCCGGCGTTCCATCGGGGTTGTGCCACAGGAATTAAACCTCGACCCGTTTTTCACCCCACGTGAATTACTGGACCTGCAAGCGGGTCTTTATGGTGTTCCGGCAAATGAACGACGAACCGATGAAATACTCGAAGCCGTCGGTCTTTCCGACAAGGCCCATTCATATGCCCGCACCCTTTCCGGCGGTATGCGTCGGCGCCTGTTGGTGGCAAAGGCCCTTGTCCACAGCCCTCAGGTGCTGGTGCTGGATGAACCAACCGCGGGCGTTGATGTGGAGCTACGCCGCCAGCTTTGGGAATATGTGCGCAAACTAAACGCCGAAGGCACCACCATTTTGCTGACAACCCATTACCTCGAAGAGGCCGAGGAACTTTGTGACCGCATCGCCATCATCAACCACGGGCGGGTGGTTGTCTGTGACAAGACAAAAAACCTGATGGGCCGGCTTGATTCCAAGCGCGTCACGGTGGTGCTGGCCGATGAAATAAGCGATATCCCTGAATCCTTAAAAGATTTTGACGTCACCTTAAGCGACGGACGGGTAATGGAGTTTAATTATCAGCCGAGCAAAATACGTTCGGGTGAAATTGTCCGTGCGGTTCAGGCCGCAGGATTGCGATTCGCCGAAATCGCCACCAAGGAACCGGAGCTGGAGGATGTTTTTGTCCAGCTAACCAGCGCGGTGGAAGAAGAAGGCCCGGAAAATCAAGAATCCGCATAAAAGTAGCGTTTTTTTAAACACTATTTTTCCCTTGTTTATGGGCAACCCAACACCCACCTCCATTTTATTACAGGCTACAGGTGTAGCCGCTCTTTGGTGCAATTTAAACGTGTGATAGTTGTTGACAGGAAAATATTCTCGCTTAAATTGTAAATATACTCGTTTAAATTGTATTTGCGAATTAGAATAGATTCAAAAAGATGTGCTAATTTATGAAAAAGCCAACACCCCCGGCGGATGGCTCTGATAAAAAATTAAGCGCCAGACCGGATGAAAAACCAGATGAAAAAGATGAAGCGGGCCTCCCTCACCCCGGGGCTAGCCCCGTGGTCGATTTGGCGCCTCAGTCCGAACGGGTACCGGTAAAGGTGCTGAGGAGCCTGCACCTGGCAATGTGTCGGGCAAATAACCTTTCGTCTGATATTGGAAATTGCCCTTCATGCAAAAACCCTGAGGCTTGCGAACAAGAAGTGAGCAATATTGTTATATTTATCGATGACCTCCATGAAAAAAAGAAGGATAAGAAATCTCATCCTTAGGCCGTGGGCAGCAACCCCCTTAACCAACCTGAAGTTTTTC
>DAOWFT010000181.1 GCA_030637845.1 Thalassospiraceae bacterium | reverse complement strand
TTGGTTGAAGAATTTATGGAAGGCGAAGAAGTAAGCTTTTTTGCCCTAGTTGATGGCAAGCATGCGGTTGCGCTGGCCAGTGCCCAAGACCACAAAGCGGCATTTGATGGCGACACCGGGCCTAATACCGGCGGCATGGGTGCATATTCACCGGCGCCCATTGTTGATGCCGCCATGCATGACAAAATAATGAAAACTGTTATTAACCCAACCATCAAGGCCATGGCTGACGAAGGCTGCCCATTTACCGGCGTGCTGTTTGCCGGGTTGATGATTACCGATACCGGCCCAAGGGTTCTTGAATTCAACGCTCGTTTTGGTGACCCTGAATGTCAGGCACTGATGATGCGGATGCAATCGGACGTTTTGGAAGCACTGGTTGCGTGTTCGGATGGAACCCTTGATAAAATAAACATTAGCTGGTCTGACGATACCGCCCTTAGCGTAGTAATGGCGACTAACGGATACCCCGGCCATTATGACAAAGGTTCTGAAATAAAAAATATCGAAGCCGCCGAAAAAATGGACGGGGTTGAGGTTTTTCATGCCGGCACCGCAATGGATGGCGATAAGCTGGTTGGCGTTGGTGGACGGGTGCTGGGCATTACTGCCACTGGCAAATCGGTCAAGGATGCGCAAGAGCTGGCATATAAAGCGGTAGACGCCATTGACTGGCCGGGTGGATTCTCGCGCCGCGACATTGGTTGGCGCGCGATAAAACGCTAGGACTGATTAAGGCTTAACGCTTAGCTTTAAAAAAGTTTTTTAAAATCTCGCCGCAGGCGGTCTCGTTAATGCCGCCATAGACTTCTGGTTTATGATGACACGTTGGTTGTTCAAAAATGCGCGCACCATGGTCAACCCCACCCGATTTTGGGTCATAAGCACCAAAATAAACCCGGCGGATACGGGCAAATGATATTGCGGTTGCACACATGGGACATGGCTCCAAGGTAATGTACATATCACACCCGATAAGGCGGGCCGAACCAACGCTTGCACAGGCGGTGCGAATTGCCAGCATTTCGGCATGTGCCGTAGGGTCGTCTAATTCTTCGGTGCGGTTAGAGGCTGATGAAATTATTTCACCGCTAGCGCCATCAACAATTATGCAGCCAACCGGAACCTCGCCCCGTTTGGCAGCGCTTTCGGCCTGGACCATTGCCGCTTGCATTAAATTTTCACTGCTCGTACTCATAGGGCCGACCTTGAATGGAGCGCTTGTTTTCGTCAAGTGCTGGACAGAACCGGGTGCGAGGATTACCGTTAATATATGACAACAGACCTTTTAACCCCAGTTATCGGCATCACCATGGATTGGAATGAGGCCGGTGAATATTCGAAATTTCCGTGGTATGCGCTACGGCAAAACCACGTCACGTCTGTGGTGCGCGCAGGTGGACTGCCGTTTTTGCTAACCCATGAGCCAGACCTGATTGAGCTTTACCTTAATGATATTGACGGTTTAATTATTTCGGGTGGGGCATTTGATATCACCCCATCCATGTACGGTGAAAGCGGCATTCACGAAACCACAAACCCAAAGGAAAGCCGCACAGCCGCCGAAATGACGCTGCTAGAAGGTGCGCTGGAAATGGACATCCCGGTTTTAGGAATATGTGGCGGACAGCAATTATTGCACGTTGCGCTGGGCGGTACACTTATCCAGCATTTACCCGATGCTATTTCAGGCAAGATTGAACACGAACAAAAAAATCCCCGCAACGAAATTGGCCACACGGTTAACGTGGTTCCCGGAACATTATTGCACGATATTGTGGGCTTAGATGAAATTGGCGTTAACAGCGCCCACCATCAGGCGGCAAAGGATGAGCCTGCAACATTAAAAATAAATGCGCGTGCGCCCGATGGAACAATCGAAGGCATAGAAGCGCCAGAGCAAGCATTTTGTTTGGGCGTACAGTGGCACCCAGAATTTGAAATTACCGATGCTGATACCCGAATTTTTGCGGCCTTTGTTGAAGCCGCCCGCGGCTATGCCCGTGACCGCGAACAAAGTGGCCAATACGATGACCAATAAGATGGCCAATAAAATGGATAACACGAATGAACGATGAAGTTGCCGTAAAAGGTGAGCGCGTTGCAAAGCATATGGCCCGCGCCGGGCTTTGTTCGCGCCGGGATGCCGAACGTTGGATATCTGATGGCCGGGTCGAGGTCGATGGTAAAACCATTAACACCCCCGCCACCATAGTTGATGACCCTTCACGCATAAGCGTTGACGGAAGCAAGCTTGGGCAAAAGGGTGAAACAAGGCTTTGGCGTTACCATAAACCACCGGGGCTGGTTACCAGCCACAAAGATGACATGGGTCGGTCTACGGTTTTTGAAAAAATGCCCGAACACCTGCCCCGGGTTATTTCCGTTGGCAGGCTTGATCTCAACACCGAAGGGTTACTGTTATTAACCAACGATGGTGAATTGGCCAGACGGCTGGAATTACCCTCAACGGGCTGGAAACGTCGCTACCGGGTGCGTATTTTTGGCCACGTTAGTGACGACAGGTTAGCATCGTTGGCCAAGGGTATAACCGTTGACGGAATACATTACGAACCGATTGAGGCCAAACTGGAAAAACGCACCGGGTCTAACGCATGGTTAGAGATGGTATTAACCGAAGGCAAAAACCGAGAAATCAGGCGAGTGCTGGAACATCTGGGCTTAAAGGTGAGCCGTCTTATTCGCATGGATTATGGCCCATTTAAATTGGGCGACCTAACGCGCGGCGCAGTAAAAGAAGTTTCAAGAAAAATGCTGGTCGATCAATTGGGTAAAAACCTTGATATAACCGACGTAGATTCAAAAGCCGCCGCCAAAGCCAAAAAAACCAGCCGCAGCGGGTGGGCCAAAGCCAAACCAAAGAAAAAATCCAGTAGTAAATTAAGAGATAAATCAAAAGCAAGGGCGCTGGCCGATGCCAAAGAAAGAGCCAAGGCAAAATCCATTGTAAACAATAAAGAGGCTGGCCCCAAAAAAGGCCCAGACAAGGGTAAAGGCAAAGGTAAGGGCAAGAATCCCTGATGCGAATAGTCGCGGGAAAACATAAGGGTAAAACCCTTGAGGCACCCAACGGCAGGATTACCCGACCCACATCTGACCGGGCGCGGGAAACCATTTTCAATATATTGGCCCACGGAATTAATGGTATTAATGGAATTAATGGCATTAAAGATATTGATGGAGCATCATTAAACGACGCACGGGTTGTGGATGTTTTTGCCGGAACCGGGGCATTGGGGCTTGAGGCCATTTCCAGAGGTGCTAAATCTTGTGTTTTTATTGAAACCGGCAGGGCGGCCATCGCTACATTAAAAAACAACATTTCAACATTGGGCGAAAATGATGCCACGACCATTATTTCCAGCCCCGCCGAAAGAACCCCGCCGCCCCCGGGTGGGCCGGTTGATGTGGCATTTCTTGATGCCCCCTATGGCAAAGGCCTAAGCCAAATTGCACTGGAACGGCTGGTCTTAAAAGGCTGGTTCAAACCGGGCAGCATTGCAATTGTTGAGGTCGGCAAAGACGAAGAATTTACGCCACCGGCGGAATTTGAAACCATAAAAGAAAAAACCATCGGCGCGGCCAAGACGGTTTTTATAAAGTTCGCTTAAATATTATTGATTAGCTGGCGTTGCCTGAAAGAAATTCACGGGTGAGGATTTTTCCTTCTTCAACCGCTGGCTGATCAAATGCATTTACCCCCAAAAGACCAGCAGAAATTATTGTTTCCAACATGAAATGCATGAAAAGCCCGCCCAGAACTTCTTCATCAAGTTTTTCAAGCATGAAAAGTCTTAATGGGCATCCATTTTTTACCAGCGTAATTGCGGTTGCCCGCTGTTCGGCATCCAATAAATCGCCCATGTGGCTGCCTTGTAAATATGAAAGGTCATCTTCCTTGACCAGTGCGGTGGAGATTAACCTGCCACGGCCCGCTACATTCATAAGTATAAGGGTAAATATTTTATCCTTGGGCCCATCAAGGTATAACTGCATCTGGCTATGCTGGTCGCGGGTACCAAGGGCGCGTATGGGGGTTGAACCGGAACCATTTTTACCAAGACTTTCCGCCCACAGTTGACGAAACCACAAAGCAAATGGCGCTAGCCTGTCCACATATGGCATTAAAACCGTGTTTGCTATGTTTTTCTTTTTAACCATTGCAACCTTTATGGCGGCCCCC
>DAOWFT010000114.1 GCA_030637845.1 Thalassospiraceae bacterium | reverse complement strand
TTCAAAAGGTCGCCGACCTTGCCGCCGGTTTCCAGATTGTCGGCCAGACTTTTAGATGGTTTTCCGTCAACCGGCAGGTTTGAGCTTTTTTGATAGGCACGAATAGCTCTTTCGGTTTCGGGGCCGTATATGCCGTCCACCGCGCCGAGGAAATATCCTTGTTTGGAAAGTCCGTCCTGTATGGTGCGCACCAGATCGGAGCTTTGCCCGAAATTTGTCCGGGGTTGCTGGGGCGTGTTGGTTATGGCTGCGGCCAGCAAAATGGCCGTTCCTCGCGAATCGGCAGCGGCGCCGGATTCAAATCCGCCGCCGACACATAGTGTGATTACAAGAGCATATCTGCTAAAAAGGCCATACGGCTTCATGGTTTTTCCGTTTATTTGGGGCCGCACTGGCATATTATAGAATGTTCAGTACCGTTCCAATAGCCCAGAAAGGTTAATGCCCGGTGCACACCCCATAGATAACAGACATATGCTGGACAGGGTTAGGCCCATTGCCTAGAAATAGAAATAGATAGCCGCACTGTTTGGCAGAGTATGCGGCTAAAACATGAATTATTGATTGTACTTGGTGGGGGCCTGCTGGCTTGGCGGTTTATACAGAAGTTTCTGACGAAGACCTTACCGAATTTGCCAACCAATATGGCATTGGCGAGGTTCTTTCGTGCAAAGGCATAGCCGAGGGGGTGGAAAATTCCAACTTTCTGCTGGGCACGGATAAAGGCTCGTTCATCCTCACCCTTTACGAAAAAAGGGTGAACCCCGATGACCTGCCGTTTTTTCTGGGTCTTATGGAGCATCTGGCCGATCGCGGCGTAAAGTGCCCCAAGCCCGTGCATGCGGCTGATGGCGAGGTTCTAAAAACCCTTAGCGGTCGTCCGGCGGCAATAATTACTTTTCTTTCCGGCATGTGGCCCAGAAGCGTCCATGCATTTAACTGTGCGGAACTGGGCGGGGCATTGGCTGAGCTACATATTGCCGGCTCAGATTTTAAAATAAAACGTGAAAACTCGTTATCTGTAAACAACTGGCGGGCATTGCTGGATTCTTGCAATGGCCGTGGCGAGGAAGTCATACCCGGAATAACCAAAGAGCTGGAAAGCGAACTGGATTTTCTTGAAAAAAACTGGCCGGCAGGACTTCCCGCAGGCGTAATTCATGCCGATCTATTTCCGGATAATGTTTTCTTTCGGGCAGAAAAATTAACCGGCCTGATAGATTTTTATTTCGCCTGCAACGATATGTTTGCATATGACGTTGCTATTTGCCTTAACGCATGGTGTTTCGAGCCCGATCTTAGCTTCAATATTACCAAGGCAAAAAGAATGCTTAGTTCCTATCGCAAGGTAAGAGATTTTTCCGCCGAAGAGCTGGAGGCCCTGCCCCTGCTTGCCCGCGGAAGCGCGCTTAGGTTTTTGTTGACCCGTCTTTATGACTGGATCAACACCCCGCCCGGAGCAATGGTAACGCCCCATGATCCAAAAGGATATCTTGCTCGTCTGCGGTTTCATCAAAGTGTAAAAGGCCCCGGTGCCTATGGCCTGTAATAATAGCCTGGATAAATAATCATGAGCGAAAATAACGGCGTAAGCATTTTTACCGACGGCGCGTGTTCGGGAAACCCCGGCCCCGGCGGTTGGGGTGTGCTTATGCTGTGGGGTGAGCAAGAAAAAGAAATTTATGGCGGCGAGCCTGATACCACCAACAACCGGATGGAACTTATGGCGGCAATCCGCGGGCTGGAAAGCCTCAAGCGCGGCATGAAGGTGCGATTGTATACGGATTCCACCTATGTAAGAGACGGCATCACCAAATGGATTCACGGCTGGAAAAAAAATGGCTGGAAAACCGCAGCCAAGAAACCGGTCAAAAATCAGGATCTATGGCAATTGCTTGAAAAGGCAATTTTAGAACACGAGGTCGAATGGCATTGGGTAAAAGGACACTCCGGGCACCCGGAAAACGAACGCGCCGACGAACTGGCGCGCCGGGGTGTGGAGCAGTTGGTTTAACTAAATCTTGCCCAACTGGCTTTCGGCGCTGGAAATTTCAAATTCGCCGGATGGTTCAATGTCGATGGACACTATCTTGCCGTCATCAACCACCATGGCAAAGCGCTGGCAGCGGATTCCCATTCCACCGCTTATGCGATCAAGCTCAAGCCCGGCTGCTTTGGTAAAATCAGCCGAACCATCGCCAATCATTCGCACCCTTCCGTCAACGCCTTGATCAACCGCCCATGCGCCCATGACAAACGCATCGTTAACCGAAAAGCATACTATTTCATCAATGCCTTTTGCTTTTAGCTTATCGGCAAAACGAAGATAGCCGGGCAAGTGTTGGGCCGAACAAGTTGGGGTAAACGCACCGGGCAGGCCAAACATTAAAACTTTTTTCTTGGAAAAAATATCGGCGGAAGAAACCTTCACCGGGCCGTCTGTACCCATTTCATGCATTGTTGCTGCGGGGACGTTATCACCTGCCTTGATGGTCATTTGTCTGTGCTCCGGTGTTTGTTATTGTTATTTAAAAGGTAGTTTTTTGATTTTTCATTTCAATAGATTATTTGGCCCTATCAAGCGCATCAATAACTATTTGCTGGCTAAGCAGTTCCGGCAGGGCAAAACCATTTGGCGCGCCCGGGCCATAAACCGCATTAAACGGTATTCCATAGCGGCCAAAGGTCGCCAGATAGTCTGAAATCTCATCGCTGGGCCTCGTCCAGTCGGCCTGCATGGCGATTACGTTTTCACCCTTAAGGCGGGCAAGGGCGCGGCCCTTTGAAAGCGATACCGCCTTGTTTATTTGGCAGGTTATGCACCATTCGGCGGTTACATCGACAAATACGGTTTTGCCGCTTCGCACAAGTGCCGGTATGGCGGCGCGGTCAAACGGCTGCCAGATACCACTTAGTTCCGATGTGTCGTTATCGCTATATCCATTTTGGCGGGTGCCGTCGGGTGCCAGCAATGCCAAAACCGCCAATACCGCCACCGCCACCCATTCGAGCCGGCCAAAACGTCGGCCCATGCGGTGATGCAGCCAGAACACCCCAACCACCACTAGCAATATTGCGCCCACCAGCCACGCGGTCATTGCATTTACCTGCACCGCAATAATACTAACCAGCCACAGCGCGGTTGCCGCCAGCGCAAAACCCATTACCCGGCGAAGGATTACCATCCAGCGTCCGGGCTTGGGCATTCTTGTCGCCAGCCCCGGCCACAGGGCAACCGCAATGTATGGCGTAGCCAGACCTATTCCTAATGCCGCAAACACCATGAATATATCTCCCGCCCCGCGAGCCAGCGCAAAGCCCACCGCTGTTCCCAAAAACGGGGCCGAGCAGGGGGTCGCAAGCAGGGTGGCAAATGCCCCGGTCAGGAAATGTCCACCAAGGCCGTGTTGGTGGGTTGTGGCTGCGCCAATTTCGGAAATGGAGCCGGGCAGGTTTACTTCAAAAAATCCCCACATGTTGGCGGCAAACACCGATATCACCAAGGCCATGGCAATCAAGAACCACGGCTGTTGAAACTGTATTCCCCAACCAATGGCCGCACCGGCACTTTTAAGTGCAACCAAAACACCCGCCAACAATAGAAAAGAAAAAATAATTCCTGCGGCTGAGGCAATAAAGCTGAAACGAACTATTTTTCTATCAGCCCCGCCATGACTGATTGCCCCCATCAGCTTGATGGAAAGAACCGGCAACACGCAGGGCATAAGGTTAAGTATTAAACCACCAAGCAACGCTAACCCCAAAATAACCACGAGCGAGGTTCCGCCGTTGAGTTCTGGTGCCATAAGGTCGCTTACGACCAGGGTGTCGGCGGTGGCGTTTATTGGTACGACAGCGAACTCCGCGCCACGCGCGCCACCTGCGTCTGAAAGTGTAAGCGTCAACTCGGTTTCGGTAATTGGTTTTTTAAGCGCGCTTAATCCGCTTACGGGAACTTCCAACACGGCCATAGCGCCATTGGCATCAATCCACGATAATGGTTTTGAAAACGAAAGCTCGTCCGGTCCTTCGACGAACAGGTCGGGATTGTTAAAACTATTTCGGCTGGTAGCGGTAACTATAAGTATGCCGTCATCGTTGTTATATTTTATTTCTGCGCTTTTGATGCCTATTCCGGAGGCTTCAGCGCTTTTGGGCACGCGGGCATCATAGCGACTGATAATATGTGCTTCGGGTGAGGCCTTAGCCGCATCACCAATATCTCCTTTAGGAATAAAAATTTCTAATTTAGCTTCATAGGGAATGCAAAGTTCGGCGCAAGCCAAATAATCAACATTTGCTTTGATAGATAAATCATCGTCTGGATTTTCAAGATTTATGGTTAAGGGAAACACCACTTCTTTTTTATAGCCCAGCGTTTCGAACCCAAGTATGGAAAACCGTTCCGGTATGGGCCAGTGCATCACCGCATTTTTAAGATTGGATGATCCCGTCCAATCAATTGATGGCGGGTATCCGGCATCACCAGCCGAACGCCAATAGACTTTCCAGTTTTTGTTTAATTCAAACTGCAGGCCAAGGGTGATGGTTTTGTTTTTGCCAATTGTATCGGATGCGCTTATTAGCCTGACGCGGGTATGATCGGTCACGTTCCAGTCGGATGATGCGGCACTGGCAGGACTGATAAAAACGCCTGAAACAATAGTTAGCAAAATCGCAAACAAAATCGAGGTTGCGGTTAAAATATTTTTTTTAAAATTCATTACAAACATTATGTTCTCAATCTATTCCCTGGCTATCCCCTGGCCCTTGGCTGAGACGGATATTATCTGGTTTTGACGAAAGGGTAAGTACAAAAAGTGGCTGGAAAGAGGCGGATTGGCTTAATTTTTTTTGTTCACAGGTTCTTTATTTTGGCCAAAATTGCCCCATATGTAATAATGGGACAAACAAACAACAATAGTCAGGAGCGCATAAAATGACGATCCAGACATCGCCTTCAAGCTATTTTTCGGGTCAATTGCTGGTTGCCATGCCGACCATGCCTGACCCGCGTTTTTCCCAGTCGGTAATTTATCTTTGCGCTCACAACGAAGACGGGGCCATGGGTCTGGTCATAAACCGTACCATGCCCGAGGTAACTTTCCCCGATTTGCTTGAACAACTGGGCATTGAACAGCTGGGCCCGGCGGATGCTATTCGAATTCATGCCGGTGGCCCGGTTGAGGAAGGCCGCGGGTTTGTTCTGCATTCGCCTGATTATGTGCACGAATCAACCCTTGTGGTTGACGGACAGATGGCATTAACCGCGACCATTGATATCGTCAAAGCCATCGCCGAAGGTCATGGCCCGGAAAAAAGCCTGCTTGCCCTTGGCTATGCCGGATGGGGCCCGGGTCAACTCGACAGCGAGATGCTGGAAAATGGCTGGCTTTCAATGGCCGCCGCCCCGGAGCTTGTGTTTGCAACAGATTCCGATGGCAAATGGAAAAACGCGCTCAATAGCCTTGGCATAGATGCGTTGATGCTGTCAGAAGAGGCCGGCCATGCTTGATTAAAGATGGCCTGATTTAAATTAATTGAGGATTATTTAATTAAGCCGGGATTTGATTTTATCAAAACTTTCCAGCTTTCCTATTGGCCCGACTGCGGCCAGCGTTGGCGGGCTGGCAAGGAACCGCGCGGCCACGCGTTTTATGTCTTCTTCATTTACCGCTTCGATTTTATCTACCGCTTCCTGAATGGGGATGGCGCGACCAAACACCGATATTTGTCGGGCAAGCTGTTCGGCCCGAGAAGACGTGCTTTCAAGGCTCATCAGCAATGATGATTTTATTTGTGCCTTGGCGCGTATTATTTCCTCAGCCCCGATGTTGCCGTCGAGTTTTGACAATTCATCGGTTATCACCGGGATAAGTTCTTCAACTTCTTTTTCTCCGGTTCCGGCATAAACCCCAAAAAGACCGCTATCTGCATAAGGCGAGAAAAAAGAATAAACGCTGTAAACAAGCCCGCGTTTTTCGCGCACTTCCTGAAACAGGCGCGATGACATGCCGCCACCGAATAAGCCTGATAAAATACCGGCGGCGTAAAAATCGTCATCAAAGTAATCGAACCCTTCGAAGCCCAGAACAATATGAATTTGCTCTATATCGCGGACTTCGCGCATTTCACCGCCCGAATATTTTGCCGCCGGGTGGATTTTACCTTTTCCGGTGGGGGCGCTTGCAAAATGGCTAGCCGCCATATCAACTACTTCGTCGTGTTTTAGATTTCCCGCCGCAGCCAGAACCATTCCGCCGCTGCGGTAATGTTCGGCCATGTAGCCCTGCATTGCCGAGCGATCCATCGCGTTAATGTCGTCATGATAGCCCAGCACCGGGCGACCCAGCGGTTGGTCGGGGTAGGCGGCTATTTGAAACAAATCATAAACCACCTCATCGGGGGTATCGTTGGCTTGATGTATTTCTTGCAAAATAACGCCCCGTTCGCGCTCGAACTCATCATTGTCCAGCGTCGCATTGATGACAAGGTCGGAAACAATATCAATTGTCAGCCCGATGTCTTCTTTCAGGGTTTTTGCGTAATAGGCGGTATTTTCCCGTGAGGTATAGGCATTGATATGCCCGCCGACAGCTTCTATTTCTTCAACCAGACTTTGTGCCGTGCGCTGTTTGGTGCCCTTGAATGTCATGTGTTCAAGCACATGGGAAACGCCACCCACCTGCGGGGCTTCAAACCGCGCCCCGGCTTCAACCCAAACGCCGGCAGATGTGGTTTCAACACTGGCCATTTCATCTGTGACAACCCGAAGGCCGTTATCCAGCGTGGTAATTTTTACATTTTCAGACATTAGTTCTTGTTCTTGCTTCTCTGAGAAAGAGTTTGTTCAATATAATTTCCAACCACGCTTACGCTATTTTCCAAAGTCTCGCTTCGTTCGGGTCGTTCCAGCAAATCAGCAAGGTGGCCGGGTAATTCCGGGCGCTTGCCTGATGCGTCCATAACCGCATCGGGGAACTTGGCCGGATGCGCGGTTGCCAAAACAATCATTGGTGCGCCGCTTTGGTTTCGTTTGGCCCGGGCCGCACCCAGTCCAATAGCCGAATGGGGATCAAGCAGTATTTTGTTTGAGCCATAGACGTCACGAATAATTTCCTTGGTCGCGCTGTCGTCAAACCGCGCCCCGTCAAACCGGGCGCTAACATTTTTCATGAATTCATCATCAACCGCGTATGATCCGGTTTTGCCGAAGCCTGCCATAATTTCGGAAACTTTTTTTCCATCGCGCCCCGATAGCTCAAACAGCAGGCGTTCAAAATTACTGGATATTCCAATATCCATTGATGGGCTAATGGTGTGGACAACATCGCGCAATTCCATTTTTCCGCTTTCGATAAAACGGATTAGAACGTCGTTGGCGTTTGATCCAATAATCAATTGTTCAACCGGCAAGCCCATCTTGGTTGCGGCAAATCCGGCAAATACGTTACCGAAGTTTCCGGTGGGAACCGCAAATGAAACTTTTTTATCTGGCCCGCCGACCTGCAGGGCCGAATAGAAATAATAAACCACCTGTGCCAGTATCCGCGCCCAGTTGATGGAGTTCACGGCTGAAAGATGAACCCGGTCACGAAATTCGCTGTCATCGAACAGCGCCTTGACCGTGCTCTGGCAATCATCAAATGTTCCCTGCAGCGCAATGTTGTGAACGTTGTCGGATAAAACCGTTGTCATCTGGCGACGCTGGACTTCGGAAACTTTTCCTTCGGGGTGAAGAATAAAAATCTCGATTGCCTCGCGGTCACGGCATGCTTCAATTGCGGCCGAACCGGTATCACCCGATGTGGCACCGGCAATGGTTATTCTTGCCCCGCGTTTTCTTAAAATATGGTCAAACAAATGGCCAAGAACTTGCCGAGAGTCATTGTTTCGTGTGCGTTTAGTTCTGTGAAGTAGTCCCAAAACTTATTCTTCATCGTTTAGCTTTACCAATGGGGCAACATCGGCGTGATCAAAATTGGCATAGGCTTTTTGGGCAAGCTCGGCTAGTTCTTGTTCGCTGATGGAGCCTTCGACAAAGGGGGCCATGACCTTTGTCGCCAGTTCGGCGTAGCTGAGGTTTTTCCACGAGGCCATTTCGTCCGGGCTAATGGTTGGCCATACCTTGGGCACATATAGCCCGCCATCACGCGCCAGCCCGGTCAGGACTACGTCGTCAAAGCTAAGTTCCGGTGCCTCGCCGCGGGTGCTAATGTACTTCACAGGTGTTTTTGTCCTAAGGTGGTTATTATGTAGATGCGCCTAAATCTTCCCCCTTACATAATGGGGTAAGGCTAAAATGGCAATTGGGAAGGTTTATTTAGTCATGACGTTGGGCTTTATCACCGTTTTGCTGGCATACCAGCTTGTGGGCGAGGTTATATCCAAGGGCCTCGAGCTACCATTGCCCGGCCCGGTGGTGGGCATGGGCCTGTTATTTGTGACCTTGCTTATCAAGGGCAACCTGCCTGAGGGGCTCAAAAAAACGTCTCAGGGACTGCTTTCCCATCTTTCGCTTTTGTTTGTTCCGGCCGGTGTCGGGGTGATGATGCACATGCATCTGCTGGCCAACGAATGGCAGGCCATTTCCGTGGCGCTGGTGGTCAGCACCGCGCTGACGGTTTTGGTTACCGCCGGCGCCATGGTTGGTCTTACGCACCTGACCGGGGACAAACCCAGCGGGGAGGAAATAAAACGTGACTGAAGGGCTTTACCAGGTATGGGTCTATCTTTCGACCGAGCCGTTGTTGGGGCTTACGGTTACGCTAATCGCCTATCAGGCCGGCATGTGGATATATGCCAAGGGCAAGCTTAACCCACTGCTTAATCCGGTTTTAATAGCGGTTGTAATTCTGGTCGGGCTATTGATGGTTACGAAGACCAATTATCAAACCTATTTCGACGGGGCGAAGTTTGTTCACTTCATGCTTGGCCCGGCAACCGTGGCCTTGGCGGTTCCGCTTTATTCCCAGTTCAAAAAAGTTCGCTCAACCTTTCCGGTAATATTGACATCAATTCTTTTTGGTTCCGCCACCGCAACGCTTAGCGCAATTGGTATTGCCTGGATGATGGGCGCATCCGAAGCAACATTGCTGTCGCTGGCGCCAAAATCGGTCACCGCACCCATAGCGATGGGCATCGCCGAAGCGGTTGGCGGGGTTCCATCGTTAACCGCGGTTCTGGTTATATTGACCGGCATAATTGGGGCGGTTATTGGCCCGGGTATTCTTGATTTGTTTCGTATCAAGGATTGGCGGGCAAGGGGCGTTGCCGGTGGTACCGCCGCCCACGGCATCGGTACTGCCCGGGCATTACAGGTGAGCGAGGTCGCGGGCGCGTTTTCAGGTCTGGCCATGGGGCTTAATGGCCTTGCCACCGCAATTTTATTGCCGTTGTTGCTGGGCTGGTTGTTTTAGCCAGAAATATTATGAGCTCAGGTATCTGGTTTTTAGATGGTTTTTGAAAACTTCCGCGCTTAGCGCCTGGCCGCTGGCCGATTTTATAATTTCAGATGTTGAAACGCTTGAGCCCAATCCGTGCACGTTTTCGCGTAGCCATGAAAGCAGGGGGGAAAAATCACCACGGGCAATGCCCGGTTTGATTTTTGGCTTTGCCTTGCATGCCGCATCAAATAATTGTGCGGCGCTCAGTGCGCCCAGGGTATAGGTGGGGAAATAGCCCCAGGCCCCGTCATACCAATGAATGTCCTGCAGGCACCCGACCGTATCGTTTTTAGGCCTAATGCCCAATAATTTTTCAAGGCCGTCATTCCATGCGGTGGGAAGGTCGGCCATCTGCAACTCACCAGCTATGGCCGCTTTTTCCAACTGGTAGCGCAAAATTACATGAGACGGATAGGTAACCTCGTCGGCATCAACCCGGATAAAACCTTTTTCCACCCGGGTATAAACCCCGGTCATGTTTTCAACCGACCATTCTTCTCCATCTTTGGCAAAGGCATCACGCATAAGCGGGGTTGCAAATTCAAGAAACTCAGGGCTACGGCAGGCCTGCATTTCTATCAGCAATGACTGGCTTTCATGGATGGACATGGAGCGGGCATCACCAACCGGTTGGCCGCGATATTTTTTAGGCAAGCCCATGTCATAAAGGGCGTGCCCGGTTTCGTGCAACACCCCCATCATGGCGGTGGTAAAATCGGCCTCGTCATAACGGGTGGTTATGCGCACATCATCATTGGTGCCGCCACAAAACGGATGCAGGCTTTCATCCAAGCGTCCATGGTTGAAATCAAATCCCAACGTTTGCATAAAATCCTTGGCCAGCTTTTGCTGGGCGGGTATGGGAAATGGCTTAGGCGGCAGTTTGGGTAATTTT
>DAOWFT010000062.1 GCA_030637845.1 Thalassospiraceae bacterium | reverse complement strand
GATACCGAAATTTTGAATGGAAAATATTAAATGCCCACTATCAGACCCGCACCTGCCGGCGTGATAAGCCCAAGGGACATAAGCGCTATTGATGCTACTAGTCCTAGGACTTTAAGTTGGTTCATTTAATCAAGCTCCCATTTCCAGATCGGAATTTCCTTTGGGGTTCAAAAAATCATGAAATTCCCGAACCGCCAATGATTACATAATCGCAGATGCAGGACCATATGGCTGTGACAGCACGCACAGGGCGGGCACTAAACCCACATTGTTTCTGTATCTCACTGGAATCGAAGGAATTTTTTAACAGCTATTCGCCACGAACGTCTTCGACCATCTCTTCTAGGATGTCTATATCCTTGATAAGAAGGGAATCCTTCTTCCGTTCGACAATTCCCTTGCGCGCTAGGTCATTCATTACCCTGGCAACGGTTTCCCGTGTGGTGCTGACCCGTGATGCTATGTCGCTATGCACCGGTATGGGGCTTATGGAGGCAGAGCTTCCCTCACCGGATACCTTTCGTCCCATGCGCAGAAGATCGGCGTGGATTCGGTTGTTGGCCCCAAGGGTACTCAAATCCATGATACGGCTGGTGGATGTGCGCACCAGATGCGCCAGATGCTTCATAAGCTTGAGGGCAATGCTCGGGTGCCCAAGAATAATTTCCTGAAACTGCTCAGCCGGAAGGGATGCAATACGGGCGTTGTCCAATGCCATCACACTGGCCGATCTTGGCAAGCCGTCTATGGCAGCCAGTTCGCCGAAATGGCTACCGGCATCCAAATCATCAAATGTTATTTCGCGGCCGGAGAGAGAATAGTTGACCACCCGCACCCTTCCTTCAACGACAAAAAAAATGTCGCGAGAATCTGAATGCTGATCAATTATTTGCTCGCCTGCATCGTAGGCTTTCCAGCGGCAGTTTTTTTCGACTACCGCTTGCTCAGAATCATCTAATTCTGCCAGCAGCCTTATATTCTTTAGCGAATCGATACCGGATTCGGACACTAGTTTTCCCCTGTTACCACCATTAACCACGTATTCAGACTAGCATAAATCCCTTTATCATCAGGGCCTAAAAATTATGCCTTGCCAACAGTTAACCAATTTTTGATGTTTAACCATAATACTTTCTTTCGTAAGGGGCGAAAGATCCCAAATGAATGTGCTCTAAAGAGGCAGGCCCACATCTTTTCGACTGGTAATTATTAAACATTTTTACCTTTAAGCTGCTAGAGCATGGAGTAACAACAATGAAACATAAGGTCACTGGGGCGGAACCGGACAGGCAGGAATTGATGCCAGATCCGGGCGGGGTGCCTAATAGTCCAAAAGATCCACAAACCATAGAAACGCTGCCTGATATGGGTGTCCCATTAGCGGGCAAATCGGTCAGGGGGATATTTGCACGCTCACTTTGCGCAGCCCACCATCTGGGCTCGGTTACTGAGCGTGATGCCTGCGATGATGGCGTTCCTTGTACCAAGCTTTCCGATTGTCTATCTCTTGCCGATAATACGCTGGTTTATCTGGAATACCGCCACCGTCTGCCAAAAGAACAATAAATAATCAGGCGATGATATCCGCGCCGCCGCGCCTTGGATCGCCGGCGGCGGTCAGTGTTTTATTTTTAGGGTCAAACATAACCCCGTGAACACCACCGAAAAAAAGATTTAAATCATCCCACATCTTATAATTTTCAAAAGATGCTTTCACTGCGTTAACGGCTTCGTCTGTAAATCCGGGTTCGAGATTTAGCAGCTCACCTTCAAAATGCAGCCTTGGCAATGAAACCGCTTCAGGCAAATTCAGGTTAAAATCCTGCAATGCCGATACAACCTGTAGTACGGCTGTGCGGATACGATTTGATCCACCCGATCCTAATGCGTATTCCTTTCCATCATTGCTAAGCAATATGGAAGGCGCCATCATGGATGACATGCGTGTGTTTTCGTCCCACGCACCAAAACCACGGGGGTTGATGTCTTCTTCGCCCAGCATATTGTTAAGAACCACCCCCGTTCCGGGCACCACATAACCCGAGCCTTCGCCATTGGATACGGTCAGCGCCGCGGCATTACCTTCGCCGTCGATCACTGAAATGTGGGTGGTTCCACGGTGGGACTTGGGCGCGCCCAAAACCTTTTTCCGGTAGGAAGATATAAAATCAGGATCAAGCAACATTTCGCCGGCATTATCGTTTTGCCCAAGCGCGCTTTCAATCCGCGCCTGATTGGTAAGCTCCATAACCAGGGATAATGCTTCAAGGTGAGCCGCCGTGCCAAAGCCATATTTTTCCAGATTTGATTTTTCCAACAACTTTAATGCAAACCCTATAAGGATTCCCCCGGTTGACGGTGGCGGATTGGTTAGAATTATCGCATCGCCATAGGAAATTTTTAACGGTGAACGTTGATGGACCGAATATTTTTCAAAGTCATCCATTTCCAGATGGCCGCCCATTTCATCGCAATCGCTGGATATTTTTTTAGCCACCTCGCCCAGATAAAAAAGATCGGGCCCTTCGCGCACCAGCGCATCAAGAAAATCTGCAAAGGCGGGGTTTTTGCTTAATTCACCCTCGCCTATCAGGCGGGATGGATTTGATGGGCTGGCGTAAAGCTGCATGGTGCTTTCGCTGGATGTGTAAATGGGGCTTACCACATCAAATATATAGGCCTGCAACGGCGATAGCTTTAAACCATCACTGGCAAGAGAGATTGCCGGTTCGGCAATTTCCGGCAAAGGCATACGCCCCAATTTATCATGGATGGCAAAAATTCCTTTTACCACGCCGGGGGTGGCGATTGAGCCTTGGCCTATGTGGAACTCCTGCTGCACGGTTCCGAAATCGGCCAGCACCGGGCGGAAATCAATTTCGCTATCCCTCGCCTTATTTATATGAGGCGTGTGAGCAAAAAAATCATAAATCTCTGCTTCACCGCCCATGGGCCGGGCCAGCAAAAACCCGCCGCCACCAAGCGAGGCCAGCACCGGTTCGGCCTGTGTAGCAGCCAAAAGTGCGCCCAACACCGCATCAAAAGCATTGCCCCCGGCACGAAGAATCTCGGCCGCGGCATTGGCAGTATGTGTGTCGCCCGCGGCAACGGCACCTTTTTTAGGCATGGTTTTTCCAAATATGATTTTTTATTAACTCAAGTTAGGATGCTATATGAACAACATGAAACAAATCAACCTGACCAGCCATACACCCCGCGCCCTTTTGCTGCTTGCGGTTTTAATTTTGTCGGCCTGCGCCAGCGCCGGCACAGCGACACACGTTCCAAAAATCAATTCATCATGCGTTAAAACCGGCAACTGGATGGACCCCAAAACCGGGGCATACATTCCCGCAAGTGCCGTTGTAAAAAAAGCCGCCCGCCATGATGCTGTGCTTTTGGGCGAGGCCCATGAAAGTAATGATCATCACATATGGCAACTGCAAACCATTGCGCAAATTCATGCAATAAACCCGGATATGATTTTAGGATTTGAAGCCTTCCCCCGCGAGGTTCAAGCAACGCTGGATAAATGGGTTGAGGGGGATTTGAGCGAGAAAGATTTTCTCGAGCAAAGCAAATGGAATTATTTCTGGAAATTTGATCCAGAGCTTTATATGCCATTGTTTAATTTTGCCCGCATGAACCGGGTGCCGATGGTAGCGCTTAACGTAAACCGCAAACTTGTAAACAATGTTTCCGCAAATGGCTGGGGCGGGGTCAAAAAACATGAGCGCGGTAACATTGATAATCCGGTGGCGGCAAGTGCTGGTTACATTAAAATTCTCAAAGATGTTTTTAAGCAACACGAGAAAATAAAAGATAAAAATGGTAAACCTAAAAAAGAAAACGCATTTGATAAATTTGTTGATGTGCAATTAATCTGGGATCGTGCGTTCGCCCAAGCAATAAATAAAACGCTAAAGACAAACCGGGCCGCCGGAAGAACCCCGGTAATGGTAAACATAATCGGACGCGGGCATGTCGATTATGGTTTTGGGGTTGTCCATCAGCTTAAGTCTTTAGGGGTAAATGATGTAATGGCCCTTACCCCGTGGGATGATTTTCAAAATTGCAACCGGCTAAACAACGGTGCCATTGCAGTTGCAGACGCTGTTTTTGGTATCTCGGCAAAGATAGAAATGGACGGGGCGGCAAAACCAAAGTTGGGGGTATTCATAGAACAAGGCAAAGACGGGGTTGCGATTAAAAAGGTCGCCCCCAAAAGCGTGGCGGAAAGTGCGGGAATTAAATCAGGCGACCTGCTGATTGAGGCCGCCGGAGGAAAATTAAAAAATCCGCTAGATCTTATCAACACAATAAATAGCATTGCACCCGGCACATGGTTGCCGCTCAAGCTTGTGCGCAATAATAAAATTATCGAGGTTGTGGCCAAATTTAAGCGCTAAGCAGCAATCCTACGAATCCGGAAATAAGCCCGGTGCAAACACCGATGGTAAAAAGTCCATATCTGACCACGCTCTGCTGATAGCTTTTAAATTCGTTATTCAGGGATATAAGGTCGTTTGCCATGTAGTGTCTCCTAAGGCGTTGGCCCCTAAGGCGTTGGTCCAAATCTAGGAAAAACCTTTTCCGCTGCCAATTAGAAGGCATCCATGGTTAACAATGCGTTAGCAACACCATATGAAGCTGCATATCAGGATAAATACCGGGGTGTGCCCTCAATGCTGTATGGCGGCCATACCCCCTAATATTGCGGCCTAGATGCCCGAAAATGCCCCTCTGAGACCATCCGGGGCCTAGCTATGCTTGCGGGTTGGGCTGATTTTCGCTACTAACCTAGGTCTAATTTAGCATTTCACATCATTATTTTGAGCGACAACGACCATCATGAACGATATCCCCGATAACGCCCTGCTTCCTGCTGGAATGCAAGATGGGTTACCGCCCGAAGCCTCCATGGAGGCCGATGCGGTTGGCTCCCTAATGGCGACCTTTGCAGCGTGGGGATACCAGCGCGTAAAGCCACCATTGATGGAATTTGAAACAAGTCTATTGGGTGGCATAGGCCAGGCACTAAGCGCCGAAGCATTTCGTCTGCAAGACCCCATATCCAGACGCATGATGGCTCTTCGCCCCGATCAAACGCCGCAAGTTGCCCGCATTGCCGGTTCTAGAATGGCGCATTCGCCCCGCCCGCTCCGTCTTGCATACAGCGGCGAAATAGTTCGGGTGCGCGGTTCGCAAATTCGTTCGGAACGACAATTCGGACAAGTCGGTGCAGAACTTATTGGCTCAAACACATGGCAGGCAGATGTCGAGGTTGTGCTTATGGCGCTTGATGCGCTTGAGGCAACGGGTATTAACGACATAACTGTTGACCTTGGCTTGCCCTCGCTTGTTTCGGCAATCACAAAAGATGCAAACATGGACGAAGAAACAACAAGCGCCCTTCGCACCGCACTTGACCGCAAAGATGGTTCCGAAGTAACCGCGCTTGAAAAAAACATTACCAAGGGTGTGGCAAAAATATTGACGGACGTACTGGGTGCGGTTGGCCCGGCAACCACGGCAATCAATAAATTAAAATCAATAAAGCTTGGCGCTGAGGCCAAGGAATTAGTTGAAAGCCTGTCTCGGGTAGTTGATGGAATCTTGGCAGCAAGACCCGATGCCTCCATAACCATAGACCCGGTTGAAAACCGCGGTTTTGAATATCATACCGGCGTTACATTTGCGTTTTTCTCCATACATTCGCGCGGCGAGCTTGGACGCGGCGGACGCTATCAAACTGATTTTGGGGCCAGCGTAGAACAGGCAACCGGGTTGACCTTGTTTATGGATACAATTTTGAAAACCTTGCCTGCCCGTCCGGCAAAAGATGCGGTTCTATTGCCGCCCGAAACCATCGATGCCGATGCCAAAAAATTACGAGACGAAGGCTGGATTACAATCAGGCAGCTTGATGATGCGGCCAGCCCTGAAATTGAGGCAAAAAGGCTGGGATGCAGCCACGTTTTAATAAACGGCCAAGCATCAAAAATAAAGGCATCAAAAATTTAAACCAACAAACAACAACAGTTAGATATTAAAGAGGGTAAATATTTAAAATGGCCAACGTGGTAGTGGTAGGCTCACAGTGGGGCGACGAAGGTAAAGGAAAGATTGTTGACTGGTTATCAGAGCGTGCCGATGTGGTGGTGCGCTTTCAAGGTGGGCACAACGCAGGACATACGCTTGTAATTGATGGAACCGTGTTTAAGCTGCACATCCTTCCCAGCGGAATAGTTCGCACAGGCAAACTTTCGGTTATTGGCAACGGCGTTGTGCTTGATCCGTGGCACCTGTTAAATGAAATCGAAAGCCTGCGCAGCCAGGGTGTGGAAATAAGCCCAGCCAATCTGAAGGTTGCGGAAAACGCACCGCTTATATTGCCGCTGCATGCCAATCTTGATAATGCCCGCGAAGAGGCATTGGGCAAGGCCAAAATCGGCACCACCGGACGCGGCATCGGGCCGGCCTATGAAGACAAGGTCGCGCGCCGCGCAATCCGTGCCGGCGATCTGGCAGATAAAGACCTAATTGCAACCAAGGTCGACAAGTTGCTGTTCCACCACAATGCGCTGCTTAGAGGATACGACCAGCCGGAAATAGACGGCAGCGAGCTAACCGCCATGTTGTTGGAGATTGCGCCTAAAATATTGCCGTATGTTGATACGGTATGGAAAACGATTGATGAACAACGAAGCGCCGGCAAACGTATTTTGTTTGAGGGCGCACAAGGCACCATGCTCGACATTGACCACGGAACATACCCGTTCGTGACCTCGTCAAACGTGGTTGCGGCCCAAGCCGCAGTTGGTTCGGGTCAGGGCCCCAGCGCCATTGATTACGTTCTTGGCATAACCAAGGCATACACCACCCGTGTCGGTGCCGGGCCGTTCCCGACAGAATTATTTGACGAGGTTGGTCAGGGCCTTGGCAAGCGCGGCCACGAATTTGGCACCACCACCGGCAGACCCCGGCGTTGCGGCTGGTTTGACGCGGTGCTGGTTCGCCAAGCGGTAAAGGTTAACGGAATTAGCGGAATTGCGCTGACCAAGCTAGACGTTCTCGATGGAATGGACGAGCTAAAGGTCTGCACCGGATACAAGCTCGACGGCAAGGTGCTGGGCCATCTGCCGGCGGCCACCGCCGATCAGGAACGGGTAGAACCCATATATGAAACCCTTGAGGGTTGGTCGGAAAGCACTTGTGGGGCTCGTTCATGGGCCGATCTTCCGGCGACTGCGGTAAAATACATTCGCCGCATCGAAGAGCTAATCGAGGCCCCGGTGGCCATACTTTCCATAAGCCCAGAACGCGAAGACACAATTTTGGTTCACGACCCATTTGCTGACTAAGGGCTGTTTTTATGGGGTAAATAGCCAATTTACACCCTTTTCATATTTGCCCGGTTATTCTGGGGCGTGGAGATGTATCATGGCGTTGTGTAGCCACCCAAACGTGATTACTCTTGTTACTCACCAATCTTGGTTAGTTGGTCTTATTGATCGCTCTTGGAAAGTGCAGAAATGGCAGAAGCCCCTAATGGTGTCGTAGAAACGACAGAACCACAAACCAGCACGGACACACCGCCCATCACAAATGATGAGACAGGCGGTGGCGATGGGGTGGGCAAAGATGCGGGCACAGAAAACGCCGGGGTTGGGACAAACAACGAAACCCCTATTGCACCCCCTGTTGCAATGCCCAACAACAATACCCCAAAATCATCCGGGGCATTTGCTCCCGTTCTCCTGAAAAAACGCTACCAGATTTATCCCGGGCAGCCGTTACCTGAATTTGATGGCCCTTCTGCCAAGGCATACGCCGCCGAAGATCAGCGCGACCAGAGCAGGGCATTATATGCGATGGTCTGCTCACCCGGTCTGCCGCCACGCGCCAAGGCTATGTCCAATCTTAAAAATCTTACGATTTATGGCTTAATTTCGCTGGTGGAATTTGGCCCGGTTGAGTGGGAACCGCTCGGGCAAAAGGCAATGCTTGTAATCTTTGAACGCCCACTTGGCGGAAGGCTTATAGACGCCTTTCCCACAGGTGCGGTAAAAATAAGTGAATATGAGTTGGGAAAAAAAGTTATTGATCCCATTGCCCAGGCACTTCAAAAATTAAAAGACCTTAACATCCCCCATCGGGCCAT
>DAOWFT010000143.1 GCA_030637845.1 Thalassospiraceae bacterium | reverse complement strand
GCCAGCGGCATTTACTGTTGGGGCAAATTCACCCAGCACATCCACCCATTTATCCGGGTTTAACGGCAGGTCGTAGATGCGTGAAATCAAGCCCATGTGTTGTTGGGAAATCATTGTTGTGCCCATTTATCGCCCTTTAGGGCGCCCTGTTTTTGTGTTTTTATAATATTGCACAACTAGAACGGGTAAGTAAATGCCGGACTCCCTCAAATGGGGGATAAGCAACAGGGGGCGGGGGAAGATGGGCCGGGCCGGGAAGGCACACAAGGCAGGCGCAATTAGATCAATTGGCGATTATCTCGCGAAATGACTTTACCATACGCTGATCCAGCCCCGGACCCATTGTCTCGAGAATGGAGAAGGCGGTGTCCTCTGGGTAGGCCGGCTTATAGGAGCGCTCGTCGGTCAGTGCGACAAAGATATCAACAATCGTTGCCATGCGCGCCAGTTCATTGAGCTGCTTGCCCTTGAGCCCTAAAGGGTAGCCGCTGCCGTCGATTTTTTCATGATGCTGTTCGGCGATAACACGAATGCTTTCGCTGACCTCTGGCAGGGAAGAGAGTATTTTCTTGGAATGATCGACATGGCCCTTCATGATGCCCCATTCCTTCTCGTTAAGTTTATCCGGTTTATTAAGAACGTGATGAGGCGTGGCAATTTTTCCCACGTCATGGAGCAGGCCACCTACGGACAGTATTTTCATTTGATCATCCTGCATACCAACGGCATTTCCAAACAACGAAAGGTAAGTCGCAACCCGAAGCGAATGCACATAGGTGTAGTTGTGATGCTTGCGCACGCCGCTCAACACATCCTTGTATTGATTGGATTTAACGCTTTCAATCAAGGGGTGACAAGAACTGCCGACGGTTTGTAAATCAATCGGTTGGCCTGAATCGATGGCGTCAGAAATCTTGTTGAATTCATCCATCGTATATTTAAGGGTTTGTTGCGCCGTCTTGGGAAGTTTTTTCCACGAGCGCTCAACCGCATGGCTGAGACACGATGAAATTTGTTCAAGCAGGCGATTGCTGCTGAAGGGCCTCTTCAGATAGTGATCTGGGGCGCCCGCGCCATCGCCAATCATCAGCGGGCCCTCGGTGAGGTTCGACAAAATGATGAAGGGTATGAACTTAAGCAGGTTATCCCGGGTCTTGGTTTTGTGAATGCCTTGTCCGCGCTTGGATAGGGTGGCCTCGTCAATAAGAACCAGGTTTGGCGGGCTTTTGTACATGGCATCCAGCGCCGCGCCGCCATCGGAAAATGTACGTACGGTGTAGACTCTGCCTAAAGCGCTGGCGACTGTTTTTAGCCTGTCGGTCTTCGCATCTATCAGGTAAATGCGCTTGCGTTTGGGCAAGGCATCAGGCTTGGCGTGTGTGTCTGTTTTTGGATTACTGGTCAATTTAAGCGCGCCCCAAGAATTTTTTTATTATATTTTTATATTTCCAATCTCCATTGCGGATTGGTTAGTTTGCGTTTTGGTTATATTCCGGCAAGTGCTACCAAGTCTTCACTGTTTTTAAGCACTGCAACACAGAGCAAGATAATTATGAAGCCAATTATTTTGAGCGACTTCCCCGTTGCCTCTTTCATGATGATTTTCCCCAAGTCAGAATCGTTTCTTTAGCTTGGGATAATTATAATTTTAAGGTATCGCCGCGAAACCCCCATATGGGGGACGGGATGCAAAAATATCTTAATAAAAAAGGCGGAGCCCGAAAGCCCCGCCCTTAATTATAATGTTCTAATAAAGCTTAGTTAGCTGCCAATCCCGTGAGGGATTAATTAGCTGCCACGTGTTCAACAAAACGCAACATATTGCAGGTGTAGCCATATTCGTTGTCATACCATGACACAACTTTTACGAAAGTGCTGTCCAGCGCGATACCGGCTTTTGCATCAAAAATGGAAGATGCGCTTTCATCGCGGAAATCGGTGGAAACAACCATTTCTTCGGTGTACTTCAACGTGCCCTTCATTTCGCCTTCGGAGGCTTTTTTCATGGCAGCGCAGATGTCGTCATAAGACGCTTCTTTTTCCAGCTCGACGGTCAAATCAACCACCGAAACGTCCGATGTTGGTACACGGAACGCCATGCCGGTCAGCTTGCCGTTAAGTTCGGGCAAAACCACACCCACGGCCTTGGCCGCACCGGTTGATGAGGGAATGATGTTTTCCAAAATGCCACGGCCACCGCGCCAGTCTTTGGCCGATGGGCCATCAACGGTTTTCTGGGTGGCGGTTGCGGCGTGAACGGTGGTCATCAGGCCGCGCTTCAGGCCCCAGTTATCGTTGAGAACCTTGGCCACCGGGGCTAGGCAGTTGGTGGTGCAGCTTGCGGCCGATACGATTGCTTGGCCGGCATATTCTTTGTGGTTAACACCATAAACGAACATTGGGGTGCCGTCCTTGGAAGGTGCGCTCTGCACAACCTTTTTAGCACCGGCGGTGATGTGGGCTTGGCAGGTTTCTTCGGTCAGGAAGAAGCCGGTTGATTCAATTACGATATCAACATCAACGTCGCCCCATGCAAGGTTTGCCGGGTCGCGCTCGGCGGTCAGGCGGATTTCTTTGCCGTTGACCACAAGGTTTTTGCCCTTGGCGGAAACATCGCCATCGAAGTTGCCGTGAACTGAATCATATTTCAGCATGTATGCCAGATAGTCGGCATCCAACAGATCGTTGATTGCCACGACCTCAAGATCGCCAAATTCTTTCGCTATTGCACGAAAAACCATGCGGCCAATACGGCCAAAGCCATTAATACCTATACGACTTGCCATTACCTTATTCTCCCTGAAGCTGTTGCTGAAATATTATTCTGCGGTTTTCTACCACGGCGCGTT
>DAOWFT010000142.1 GCA_030637845.1 Thalassospiraceae bacterium | reverse complement strand
CCAGCCCCAACGTGGGATATTTCTTCCTCGGCGATTTGTTCCATTATGGACGCGGTCTTATCATCGCCGCCAGCACGCAGGTTTATTGACGATGGGGGCGCGGTATCAAGGCCGCGGGCCTCTAGCACCATTGGCACCAGCGCAAGCCGGGCAAGGATATCATCGGCGGTTTTTGTTGCCGCTTGCCACAGGCCGTCATGGGCGGGGAAATCACCATAGGCAGAACCAAGCTCGGCCATTCTACCCACAAGCATTTTAAAATGACGGGCCTCATCTACGGCGACGGCTACCCAATCGTCATAAAATTCTTTGGGCAAGTCATCATCGGTGAACCGCAATATAATATCCCAAGCCAGATCTATGGCGTTTAATTCAATGTGCGCTATGGCATGCAGCAACACCACCCGCCCTTTTTCTCCAGCGCTTCGTCTGGGCATTTTGGCCGGGTCAATCAGTTCGGGCTTTGCCGGGCGGGCCGGGCGCCCGGGTATTATGGGTGCCTGTTTTTTGTCTTTGCCGCATACGGTGTTTATTTTACCGCCTTGCCACAGGTTGCCATAGGTTTCGCTTAATATGACCTTTGCCATTGGATCAGGCTCAAGCAGAACATTTAATGCGGCTTGGCAGAGTGTTGATGGAGTATCCATATGATGCTTTATATTTCTTTCACTGCGGCCAAAACTTCTTCGGCGTGACCTTTTACACGGACCTTGTGCCAGATGTTTGCGATTTTTCCCTTTTCATCGATTAGAAAAGTAGCCCGTTCAATTCCCATATATTCACGGCCATAATTTTTTTTCTTTATCCATACGCCATAATCGTTGCACAGCTTCCCTTCTTCGTCCGACAGTAGGTTAAATGGAAATCCCTGTTTTTCCTTGAAATTATCGTGACGCTTAACGCTGTCTTTTGATGCGCCCAGCACAACCGCGCCAGCGCGCTTGAACTTTGTATGCAGTTCTTTGAAATCAAGGCCTTCTTGGGTGCAGCCGGGGGTTGAATCCTTGGGATAAAAATAAAGAACAACTTTTTTCCCTTTTAGATCGGAAAGTTTTATTTTTCCGCCACCATCGCTGAGCAGATTGAATGCCGGGGCTTTATCACCCTTTTTTAGCGCCATTTTAATTCTCCAAATTGTTTATCTAGCTTGTCGCCGCGCCATTGGCTGGTTGTTGAATAATTTCATCATACATTTCCAGCACCGAAGCCGCAGTTTTTTGCATTTTTTCTTCTAGTTCTTCAATATTTTTAACGTCCGCCATTTGGCAAAATATTTTGCACAAACTTTCAGGGATTATGTAATCGCGATTTTTGCGTAAATCATAAATCGTTGTCAGCCTGACAAGGCCCTGTATCGATTGCCATAGGTCAAGTGCTGCTACTAATTTTTTTGCTGCATCATCTTTTAGCAATCCGGCCTCGCCCAGTTTGATAAGCGCCGCGCGTGTATTAGCGGATAGAATATCCGGGTTGTTGTGTGCGTGTAATAACTGAAGATACTGTGAAATAAATTCCACATCGACCAGCCCGCCGCGGTAGTGCTTTATCGCCCACGGGGTTTCGGTTCCGTGCTCTTTGTATATTTGTTCGCGCATGGATGCGACATCGCTCACAAGTTTGCCCGCATCACGTTTTGCTGTAAGCACATCTTTAATCACGGCCTGACATGATTGTTGGAGTTTCTCTGGCCCTGAAACTGGACGTGCCCTTGTCAGGGCCATGTGTTCCCATGTCCACGAATCATTTTTTTGATAAGTATCGAAACTTTCCAGCGTTGTTGCAATTGGCCCCGATGCCCCCGATGGCCGCAGGCGCATGTCGACTTCATAAAGTGATCCTTCGGCGGTTGGTGCGGAAAGGGCGTTTATCAGGCGTTGGCTAAGTCTGGAAAAATACTGGCTTGGGGCTAACGGCTTGGCCCCATCGGACTGTTCAACCGATTTGTCAAAATCGTAAATAAAGATTAAATCAAGATCGGAGGTCGGGGTTTTTTCCCGCCCGCCCATTTTGCCAAATGCAATTATTACCAGCCCGCCGTCTTTGACACGGCCATGCTTGATTGCAAAATCATCCTCGACCCGTGGTTGCAGGGCCCGGATAAGGGTTTCGGCCACATCTGAAAGTGCCAGTTGCGAGCCGTGATCATCAATGGTTCCGCGAAGAACCTGCACCCCTATTTGGAACTTTCTGTCCTTGGCCCAGCGTCTGGTTATATCAAGCGTATCTTCCATGCAGGTGGCGTCAAACAGTGCGCGCTCAAGGTCTTTGCTTAAACCGTCCAACCCCGGCAGGGGGTCAAAGAAATCACTGCTTAAAACCCCGTCAAGGATCCCCACCTTTTGTGACAGGTGTTCGGCCAGCCTCGGCGCGGTTCCCATTATTTCGGCAATAAGGTCAAGCAGGTCGGGGTTGACCTGAAACATTGAAAAAAGCTGAACCCCGGACGGCAGCCGGGAAAGGAACTCGTCAAAACGCATAAATGCACTATCCGGTTCGCCGGTGCGACCAAAAGCTCTAAGTATTACCGGCATCAGTTCGGTTAAAAGCTGTCTCGCGCGGTTTGATCTGGTGCAGCGATAGCGACCATGGTGCCAACCGCGTACGGTTGCATCAACCGCATCAACATTTGCGAAGCCAAGCCGGGCAAGAGTTTTTAATGTTTCAGGATCGCTTTCGCCACCGGTGAAAACCAGATTGCCTTGCCCTTCACCACCAGAACCCCCAGAGCCTAATGCCAAACCCAATGAAGGCGCTTCTTCAAAAAGATTTGCATAAACGGATTCTACCGTTTGCATTGTTTTCAGTATTTCGCTGGAAAACTCCTTGCCGTTATTGAAGCCTAAAAATATTGCTATATCATTCACGCCACTATCATCACCGGGAAGCGAATGAGTTTGCTCATCATTAACCATTTGAAAACGGTGTTCTACTTTTCGTAAAAATCTGTAGGCATCAATAAGCTTTTCGGTGTCTTCGGCAGTTACTTTTCCAGCGGCGCTAAGCGCATTAAGGGACGTTTGTGTGGGTGCGGTGCGTAAATCCCTGTTTCGTCCGCCCCATATTAATTGTTGGGTTTGAGCAAAAAATTCTATTTCCCTGATGCCGCCACGCCCAAGTTTTACGTTGTGTCCGTAAAGTTCGATTTTACCGCCGCCGCGATGGGCGTTGATTTGGCGTTTGATGGAATGGATATCGTCAATGGCGGCAAAATCCAGTGACTTGCGCCAGATGAAAGGCTTTAAGCAGCTCAGAAAATCATTTCCCGCCGCAATATCGCCGGCGATGGGTCTGGCCTTTATCATTGCGGCGCGTTCCCAGTTCTGCCCGATTGATTCGTAATAGCCTTCAGCAGCTATGGTTGAAATGGCGGGCGGGGTTGATCCGGGGTCGGGGCGTAGCCTCAGGTCGGTGCGAAATACGTAACCATCTGCCGTACGGTCATCTAAAATATTGACCATTTTTCTTGCCAACCTAACGAAGTGACTTTGCATTTCTTCGGGTTTTTCAGAGTTAACCCGGTCAGGATCGAACAATATGATGATATCGATATCGCTGGAATAATTTAGCTCGCGCCCACCCAGTTTTCCCAGCCCAAGAATAACCAGCCCCGATTCCATTTCCGGGTTTTCCGGATGCGCCAGTTTTATGGCGCCTCTATTATCAAGCGATTTCAACAAATGGGCGGCGGTTGCCGAAACGGCTTTGTCGGCAAACTCGCTCAGGGTTCCTGTGACCTGCTCAAGATCCCACAGCCCGTTGATGTCGCCGACCGCCGACATCAACTGAACCCGGCGTTTGGCTACCCTGAGGTGGCGCTTTAATTCGGCCTCACTCAGTTCCAGCGCACCCTTTGTGGTATCTGCCAGCACTTTCTCACGGCAGGCATCGGGCCCACGGGTGAAAAGATCGAACATGAATTTGGGGTCAGATTGCATGCAATGACCCAAAAACGGGCTGTGGGCAAAGATGGAGCCGGCCAAACGCCCGGCTAGGGGGTCTTTTTCAAGCAGTTCTTTGAGCTTGGTAAGCTCGGCATCGCCCGCCACTCGTTCGGCCAATGTTTCCCATCCGGCCTCAGCCCGGGCGCTATTGACGGTTGTGGGTATATGCTTGGGATTAAAGCCGAAAAAGTGCATATTCTTATTTGTCCATTATAATTCAATGTCCCGTTAGAATGCCTCGGGACCCGGGGGAAAGTCCACTGCTCAGGCGAACGTTAAGATCCATAATACAGATTGCAGGCGGTCTGGGTGTGGGCATTTTTATTGCCACCCTGTTTGCGGCATGGCGCCTTAGTACCGGGCCGGTATCCCTGTCATTCCTTACGCCTGTGCTGCAAAGCTCGCTTAACGAACTGCATGATGGAAGCATTAAAATAACCCTTGATGATACCATTCTTACATGGGCGGGGTGGGAAAGAACGCTCGACATTCGCATGGTCAACATGCAGGCCTCACTCATAGACGGTGGAAATATAGCATCGGTTCCGGAAGTATCGGTGTCATTTAGCGCCGGTGCATTAGTTAAAGGAATTATCGCGCCCCGAAGCATTGAATTTTTCGGCCCCGATCTTTTGGTTGTGCGGGGCAGGAATGGCGGTTTTGATTTTGGCTTTGAAGGAGGCCCGGAGGGAGAAGGTAACTCAGGTGGGTTTGTAACAAAAATTCTTGGCGCAATGCTG
>DAOWFT010000066.1 GCA_030637845.1 Thalassospiraceae bacterium | reverse complement strand
TGCTGGATTCGATGGCAAAAATCAAGGAAATCAAGGAATTCCGGGTTTTTTAATCGTTTTTTGCCGGCCCCGCCCCAGGGCGGTTAAGCACTTTGCCGGGGTTCATGGTGCCGGTTGGATCAAGGGCTTTTTTAAGCTCTATCATTAATGCAAGCCCATCACCTCGTTTGAGGTTATCCATGTCAGCAACCTTGAGAAGACCAATGCCGTGCTCGGCGGAAAAGCTGCCGCCCATATCAACCGCAAGGTTATGAATTAGGGCATTAATACGACCCCATTCAGACAGATATTCCTGTTTGTCGGCATTTTCCGGCTGGGTTAGATTAAAATGAATGTTGCCATCACCCAAATGACCGAATGGAACCGGGCGCACGCCGGGTATTTCCTTTTTCACAATCTCTATGGCGCGGCTTATAAATTCCGGCACCTTTGATATGGGAACCGATATGTCGTGTTTTATTGAACCGCCTTCTTTTTTTTGTGCTTCTGGTATGGCATCGCGTAACCGCCAAAGGTCTTCGCGCTGGCTTTCGCTTTGGGCTATCACCACATCATCGGCTAAGCCACCCTCCATGGCCTTGCTCATAACTTTTTCCATCAGGTGGTTAAGGGCCGCATCGGGATTGGCGCTGGTAGCCTCAAACAATACATAGACGTTTTGTTTTTTATTAAATGGGTCGCGACAATTTGGAATGTGGCGTACCGCAAGCTCAACTGCAAAGCTATCCATCACCTCAACCGCGCTTAATTGTTCGCCAATTTTAGCGCGGGCATGAAGAAAAAGTTTTAATGCATCGTCATATGACGTGCATCCGGCAAGTGCAGTTGCATATGCATTGGGAGCCGGGAAAAGCCTTAGGGTAGCGCGGGTAATTATGCCCAGCGTTCCTTCGGAACCTATGAATAGTTGTTTTAAATCATACCCGGTATTGTCTTTACGCAAATTTTGCAGACCGTTCCAGATTTGGCCATTGGCCATGACTACTTCTAGCCCCAATACAAGCTCGCGGGCATTGCCGTAACGAAACACCTGCACGCCGCCAGCGTTGGTTGAAAGGTTCCCGCCAATTTGGCAACTCCCTTCGGAGCCAAGGCTCAAGGGGAAATATGCCCCAGCATCCGCCGCCGCCGCTTGAACGTTAGCTAAAATGCATCCGGCCCCAACCGTCATGCTCATGTCGATGGGGTTAACATCTTCAATAATATTCATGCGCTCTAGGGAAAGAATAATCTCGCCGTTTGGCACGCCACCACCGACCAGCCCGGTGTTACCGCCTTGGGGCACAACACCAATACCAGCATCAAAGGCAATTTTCATCACCCCTGAAACCTCGGTGGTATCTGCCGGTATCACTAATAGGGGGGAGCTTCCTTTAAAAAGGCCGCGTTCTTCCACCAGACGGGGGGCAATCTTTTCCCTATCATCCGACCAGCCTTTTGGCCCCAACAGTGATTTGATTTTTTCTAATGCTTGTTCTGCATTATTGCTCATTGGCTTTCGCCTTCACCTCGGGGGGCGGATGCTCGCATTAGGCGATCATTTATGGCGCGGCCAAGCCCGGTACCCGGAATAGGCATAACTGCAATGCCGCGTATGCCGGGCTGGTCCAATGCCCGTATCATGGTGAACAGGTTGGCGGCTGCTTCACGCAGGTCACCTGTTTTGGATAGGGTCAACGCCGCACGCCGGGGCGCATCGGGGCCAAATGTTAAGTATGCCTCACCTTTTAAGCGGTCTTCGGGGGCCACGTTCATGCGTAGTGGAATTGATGGGGCGTAATGGCTTTTCATCATTCCCGGCGCTTTAATGTCGCCATCTTTATTATCTTTTATGGGGCCGATTTCAGCCTCAATTTCTTCGGTGGTTATGGCACCATGACGGAGGATTATTGCGCCATCTCCTGAAAGATCAATTATTGTGCTTTCAATTCCAATCTCGCACGATCCACCATCAATTATAATATCAATTCCACTCCGAAACTGACTGGCCACATGCATACCCGCTGTCGAGCTGACCGTGCCTGATTTATTTGCGCTGGGTGCCGCCAGCGGTACCCCGACATTTTCCAATAATGCTTGTGCGATAGGGTGGTTTGGAACGCGTATGGCAATGGTATCAAGGCCGGCTGAGACAAGCAGTGATAATGGCGATGCATCAAGCCGTTTTAACACCATGGTCAAAGGCCCGGGCCAAAATTTTTGACTTAGCTTTTGCGCCAGCGGATTAAAGGTTGGGCGGGATTTGGCTTCAAATATTTTTGCAACGGCTTCGCTGTTGGTTGCATCCGCCCCAAGACCATAAACGGTTTCGGTGGGGAAGGCGACCAAGCCACCATTTTTAAGTTCCTGCACTGCCGCATCCAGTGTTTCATATGAAACATCAAGAAAGCGAGGCTCATTTTTTTGTTTTGTTGGCGTTGTCACGTTACCACCTAATTATCCTGTTTTCCGTATGCAACAAAATGTGGGTTTTCAAAACCCGGCTTGCCATAGGAAATCTCATTACCGTTTAAATCTTTGACGCTGCCACCGGCGGCTACAACAACCGCGTGTCCGGCGGCGGTATCCCATTCCATGGTGCGCCCAAGACGGGGGTATATATCAGCCATACCCGCCGCTACCAAACAGAATTTTAGTGAGCTTCCGGCACTTATTTCATCTGCTACGTCATAATTTTTCAAAAAAGCGTCAACTTCGGCGCTGCGGTGGCTACGGCTGACCAATGCCCTTAGTCCATTTGCGGGCATTTGCCGACAGTGGATTTGCTTTAGTCCGCCTCCATCTCCACCAACGTCAAGGTCGGCCGCCGCCCCGTGGGGGCTGCCCACATATATGCTTTTTTTAACAGGCGCATAAACAAAACCAAGCACCGGGCACCCGGCATCAATTAATGCAATGTTGACGGTGAATTCTCCGTTTCTTTTTACAAATTCCTTGGTCCCATCAAGCGGGTCAACCAGCCAAAAGGTTGATCCAATATCAGTCGGGGAAACCCCTTCGGAATATTCTTCTTCGCCAATAATGGGGTAGGGGGTTTTAATTTCTTCTCTAAGTGCGCTAGTGATTATTTTTTCGGCTAATTTATCTGCTTTGGTAACGGGTGATGCATCGTCTTTGGCTTCAACATCAAAATTGGTGGCATAAACATCCATTATGGCGCTACCGGCGCG
>DAOWFT010000002.1 GCA_030637845.1 Thalassospiraceae bacterium | reverse complement strand
GTGACATCTGCATGATGATAACGCTGGATGTAAAATTGCTTTACGACAAAGTCGAAAAAGCAATGGGTGCAACCAGCGTAAAAACAATTGTCGTTTGCTCACTGGCCGAAGCTTTGCCGACGGTTAAAAGTTTTCTTTACCGTATATTTAAGCGTTCAGAAATTTCCCACGCCCCCGAAGACGATAGGCATATTTCATTTGATCGTCTTATTGACAACCAGGGAAACCCCGAACCGGCAAACATAGACCCGATGAAAGACATTGCCATTATCCAGTACACCGGCGGTACAACCGGAATACCCAAGGGGGCAATGCTGACCCATTCCAACGTATCAAGCAACGCGTTGCAGGTGCAATTATGGTTGGGCAAGGTTAATCCGGGCGAAGAAAGATTTCTTTGCGTTTTGCCGTTCTTTCATGTTTTTGCCATGACTGCAGCCATGAATATGGGATTGATAACCGGATCGGAATTAATACTGCTGCCGCGGTTTGAATTAGACACAGTTCTGAAAATCATAAACGAAAAACACCCCACCATATTTACGGCGGTGCCGACCATATACAATGCAATCAACAGCCACCCAAAGCTGAACAAGTTCGATCTTACCTCAATTAAATATTGCATCTCGGGTGGGGCCTCGCTGCCCATCGAGGTTAAGCAAGAGTTTGAAAAGTTGACCGGATGCGTTGTGGTTGAAGGGTACGGCCTGTCGGAATCGTCCCCGGTTCTTACCTGCAACCCGCCAAAGGGGGTAAACAAAACAGGCTCTATCGGTATTCCATTTCCCGGCGTTGATATTGAAATCCGCGATCTTGACGATCATAAAAAATCCCTGCCTCAGGGTGAGCGAGGCGAAGTTGTCGCTCGCGGCCCACAAATAATGGCTGGCTACTGGAACAAACCCGATGATACCGCCGAAACAATTATTGATGGCTGGCTCAGAACCGGCGATGTCGGCCACATGGACGAAGACGGATACATTTTCCTGACCGACAGGTTAAAGGACGTAATCATATGTTCCGGCTACAAGGTATACCCCCGCACAGTTGAGGATGCACTTTACCTTCATCCCGCCGTTGATGAGGTAATAGTCATCGGCATTGCCGATGAATACCGCGGAGAGGCCCCAAAAGCGTTTGTAAAACTAAAAGAAAGCACAAACACAACAGTTGATGAGCTTGTAGAATTTGCCGGTGAACACCTAAACCCCATAGAAAAAATAGCCGAGCTTGAAATAAGAGACGCCCTTCCCAAAACCCTTATAGGCAAGCTTTCCAAAAAAGAGCTGGTCGCAGAAGAAAAACAAAAAAGGAGCCAGAGCGCATGAAGCCAATAGTAATAGCGGGATACGTTCGCTCGCCCTTTACCCCCGCGTTCAAGGGGGCGCTGGCAAAAACCCGGCCCGACGAAATCGCCGCTCAGGTAGTGCGTGAATTGGTTACCCGAACCGGGGTAATTTCTTCGCAAATCGAAGACCTTATAATGGGCTGCGCTTTCCCCGAAGGCGAACAAGGCTTTAACATCGCCAGACTGGTTGGCTTTCTGGCCGACCTGCCGTTGAGCGTTGGCGGCGTAACCGTGAACAGGTTTTGCGGATCATCCATGCAGGCAATCCACATGGCGGCTGGTGCAATGCAGATGAATGCGGGTGAGGCTTATATCTGTGCCGGTGTCGAAAGCATGACCCGGGTTCCCATGGCCGGCTTTAACCCCCTGCCCCATCCGGGCTTGGCCGAGCGCATGGTTGGTGCCTATATGGGCATGGGCGAAACCGCAGAAAACATTGCGGAAAAATATTCTCTCAGCCGCGCCGAACAGGATGAATTTGCCCTTGCCAGCCAGTTAAAGGCAGCAAAGGCACAGGCCGATGGAAAGCTGGCTGCTGAAATAGTCCCCATCCATACCGATGGCGGGGTCGTAAATGTTGACGGTTGCGTACGCGCAGATACCACAATTGAAACTCTTAGCGACCTTAAACCGGCCTTTAACGAAAATGGCAGCGTTACCGCAGGAACCTCATCGCCATTAACCGACGGGGCCTCGGCTGTGCTGGTCACCACCGAAGACTTTGCAAACAAATATTCCATTGAACCATTGGCACGGATTAAATCATTTGCCGTATCGGGATGCGATCCTGAAATAATGGGCATCGGCCCGGTTGAATCATCACGTAAAGCACTTGCCCGCGCCAACATAAGCATTGATGAGATTGACGTTATTGAACTTAACGAAGCATTTGCCAGCCAGTCATTGGCTTCTATTCGTGATCTCGGTCTTGATGTCTCGAAAATAAATATGGATGGCGGGGCCATAGCCCTTGGCCACCCATTGGGCGCAACCGGTGCCAGAATTACCGGCAAGGCTGCCGAGATATTAAAACGAGACGGCGGCAAGTATGCGCTGGCTACGCAATGTATTGGCGGCGGACAGGGAATTGCAACGGTTCTGGAGTCCATCTAATGACCAAGCAACCGCAAGCGTCAAACGAGATTAAAAACGTGTGCGTTATCGGCGCAGGCGTTATGGGCGCAGGCATTGCCGCCCAAGCCGCCAACGCCGGGGCCGATGTTTTGCTGTTGGATATAGTCCCCAAGGGAGCAAGCGATAGATCGGCCATAGCAAGGGGGGCAATTGCAGGGTTTAAAAAAACCGACCCGGCACCGTTGATGCACCCCGATTTTGCCAAGCGCATAACGCCGGGAAATATCGAAGATGACTTGGATAAAATAAAAGAATGTGACTGGGTTATTGAGGTTGTTCTGGAAGATATCGATATCAAACACGACCTTTATGCCAAAATCGCCCCCCACCTTAAAGCAGATGCAATATTATCGTCCAATACATCGACCATCCCCCTTGCTGTTCTTGCCAAAGGGTTAGCAAAGAACATTAAAAAAAGATTTTTCATTACCCATTTTTTCAATCCGCCCCGCTATATGCGCCTGTTGGAAATTATTTCCGCCCCCGATTGCGATAAAGACGCATTAAACAGGTATGAAAGCTTCGCCGACCATAATCTTGGCAAAAGCATCATCCACGCCAAAGATACACCCGGATTTATTGCAAACCGTATCGGTGCATACTGGCTAAGCGCAGCGGTGGTTGAGGCATTTAGCCAAGGTATCGGTGTCGAAGAAGCCGACGCGGTTCTTGGCCGCCCAGCCGGTGCACCAAAAATGGGTGTATTTGGCCTGCTTGATCTGGTGGGGCTTGATTTAATGCCCCATGTAATGGAAAGCATGGAAGCGGCATTGCCCAAATCTGATGCCCTAATCGAATTGGGAAAACAGCCCGATCTTTTGGAAAAAATGATTGCCGATGGCTATACCGGACGCAAGGGCAAGGGCGGCTTTTACCGGCTTAATACCGATAGTGGTAAAAAAATAAAAGAGGTTATAAACCTTAACAGCGGTGAATATTCCACCGCCAAACGCCCGACCCCAGCAGCAGCCAAAGCATCTAAAAAAAATGGCCTACGCGCCCTGCTTTCCCATGACAGCGCCGAGGGGCGTTATGCCTGGGATGTTTTGAGCAAGACCTTGGCTTATGCGGTGTCGCTGGTGCCGGAAATATCTGACGACGTTGAACGCATCGATAGGGCCATGCGCCTTGGCTATAACTGGAAATGGGGGCCGTTTGAGCTTCTCGATAAAATTGGCCCGGCGTGGTTTGCGGCAAAGCTGGATGAAGGCGGAATTAACGTACCGCCCCTGCTTAACGCGCTGGGTGATGATAAATTTTATAAAATCACAGATGGAAAGATTACCCAGTTCGATGGTTCCGGCTACGAACCGATTGTCCGGGCCGAAGGAACCATCTTTCTTTCCGATATTAAATTAAAATCGAAACCGATTTATTCAAATAATTCGGCCAGTGTGTGGGATGTGGGTGACGGGGTGGCGTGTCTTGAATTTCATT
>DAOWFT010000178.1 GCA_030637845.1 Thalassospiraceae bacterium | reverse complement strand
CGATGCCGCCAATAAAATCGGCGAGGTTGTCGCCCTTATTACCGACATTGCCGATCAAACCAACCTGTTGGCGCTGAACGCCACCATCGAAGCGGCCCGGGCCGGTGACGCCGGCAAGGGCTTTGCGGTGGTTGCCTCGGAGGTTAAGAACCTTGCCACCCAAACCGCCAAGGCGACGGAAGAAATCTCCGCCCAAATTGGTGGTATTCAGGGCGCAACCCAGGAAGCGGTAACGGCAATTGAATCCATCGGTGGAACCATCAACCAGATGAACGAAATTGCATCAACCATCGCCGCTGCGGTCGAAGAACAAGGTGCGGCAACCCAGGAAATTGCCCGCAACGTGGAACAGGCCGCCGCCGGTACCACCGAAGTGGCAACCACCATTCAACAGGTTAATCAGGCGGCAAGTGAAACCGGCAACAGTGCTGGGGACATGCTGAGCGCTTCGGGTGAACTTAGCCAGCAGGCAGAACTGTTGCGCGGTGAAGTCGATAAGTTCCTGGACAATATTCGTAACGGATAAAACCTCTAGCGGTTATCTACTATTTACGGATTTTACTTAAATACCACGCCCTGCGTTTGTTGAAATTATTTTCTCAGCAAACGCGGGGCGTGTTTTTTTCTATATTATTTTTAGGTTCCCGCGTGCAGTTCCCGCAGCTTTTGCAGGGTGAGGCCGTCATAGGTTTTAAGTTCGGCCAGCGCGCCGTTAAAATCTTGGCCTTGGGTGTAATCATTAGTTACGATTAACACCGGAATATTTGCCGCCATTGCCGCCATCAGCCCGTTTCTGGAATCTTCCAGCGCCAATACCTCGCCCGGTTCAAGATCGATTTGTTCAAGCACCCAATCATAAACATCGGGCTCTGGTTTTAGCACCGGAACCTTGCCGCCATCGCCAATTACTTCGAACCAGCCCAGCGCATCATCGCCCAAATTAACCTTGATAAGGGTTTCAACATTTATTGGGGTGGTAGTGGTGGCAATGGACATGGGCAGCTTTTCATCAATCGCCTGATGAATAAGACCCTCAACGCCGGGGCGCAGCGGCACCTGTCCGCCCTTTAGTCGGTTTATGAAAAATTCGGTCTTGCTGGCGTGCAGCTCTGGAATTAGCGTCTCAATGTCAGGGCTGGAAAGCGCTGCATCGTTTGTTTTTTCAAGAAAAAACCTTATGCGCTGTTTTCCGCCTGTTACCGCCAACAACTCTTTATAAAGCGCCCTGTCCCACACCCAATTAAATCCCGCCTTGGCAAAGGCATCGTTAAACGCCAAGCGGTGGGCATCTTCGGTATCGGCCAAGGTGCCATCTACATCAAAAATAAGTGATTTAAGTTCCATAAAATAATCCAAGTCTTCATTTTAGCATTTATTGCGAGTAATCTGTTTATCACGTCCTATATATCATTTACTTTCATTTGTAGTAGCAACCAACAACTATATTGGGATTTATCAGGGATGACCCACCTTTTACAGGAAGTAAAGGAAGAGCTGGACTGGGCGGCAAGAGAACTGGCCGAAGTTGAAAGCCAGTTTATTGAGCTTGAAAAAGATCTTCGCGCCAAGCTTGATGGCGATAGTGAGGCCAATATTGCCGAAATTGCACGCCTGACCGAAGAGCAAAAAAAATCCCTGAATATAAATGAATTACATTCAATCCTAAGCCGCGCCGCGCGGCGCTTTAGCCTATTGGCACACGTTTTTGAAATTGGTGCAGCCAACACAAAAATTGAAGATATTGTTGCAGGATTAATGGATGGCTTGGTGTTCCGTCAATCCGATGCCAACGAAGGTGCCGATGAGCCCATACTGCAACTGGCTGAAGCCTTGCAATATTATTTCCATGTTTGTTTTGATGACAAAGGCGATGAAAAAATTCGCGATGCATGGATGGAAGTCCAAGGTGTGCTGCACAGGCTTGGGCGCAAATTATAATCTACCCATAACTGTGAAGGGTTTTTCCTTTTTCTTCCAACCAGCTGTGTGCGGCTGTCATGTCTGAAGCCAGCGTTTTTGCAAGTTCCCAAAAATCTTTGTTGTGGTTGTGATGGGTAAGATGCGCAACCTCATGGGCGACAAGATAATCGAGCACATATTCAGGCGCCATAATCAAGCGCCAGCTAAAATTAAGGTTGCCGGTTGGCCCACATGAACCCCAGCGCGAGCGGGTATCGCGCAAGGTTACGCGCCCGGCTTTTTTATTAATAATGTTTGTTTTTTCCATTACCAGCGACATTATTTCCGTTCGGGCATTTTTTTTCAGCCAGTCTTTCAGGCGCCGGGTCAGGTGTTCGGGCTTTCCGCCAACCAGTATTTCACCATCCTTTGCGGTTATGCCAATGGTCCTTGGATTGTGACAAATTATATGCTCCAAACCGCGATAGGGAATGGCCGTACCATTGGCAAACGGGGTGCGCTTAGGATGATTGTTAAGGCCGTCTAAAATCCAGCTGGCTTTATCGTTTGCCATTTTCAACGCCTCACCAATGGTGGCGCGCGTAGGTATTGTTATAATTGCACCTTCGCCGGTATCGTCAATGCGCAGTATAAGGTGACGGGCACGGGGATGGCGGCGGATTTTAAGAGCCACCTCGCGCCCGGCAATTTCTACGCTGTGGTTTTTTTTATTCATTCTGGCCAATCAACAATATATTTTTCAAGATCTTTTGCATCTTTGGCGGTAACTGCGCGGTCTTTTATTGTTATGCCGGCTTCTATGGCTGAGTTTTTATTTTTTGTTACCAGTGGGTGCCATGCGGGCAAATCTTTTCCTTCGGCTAATAAACGATAGGCGCAAGTGGAAGGCATCCATTTAAGTTCAGAAATATTTTTAGTATCCAACTGGATGCAGTCATCCATATATTGATGACGTTGTTCGTATCTGGCGCAACGACAAGTTTCAAGGTCAAGCAAGTTACAGGCAACCGCGGTGTAGCTTATTTCACCACTTAATTCGTCTTCTAGTTTTTCAAGACAGCATTTACCGCAGCCATCACAAAGGGATTCCCATTCCTTTGCCGACATTTCAACAAGGCTTTTGATTTTCCAGAACGGCTGGGGTTCTTTTTTATTCAAGCTCATGCGTAAAAATAGCCCAAAGGCGGTAAAGAAATTATTGTCAATTTCACTTATTAGCCTGAAGCTTACTTTGCTTCGCGATCAATAAGGTGGATGAATGAGCCAAACACATTCCCGGAAACCTGCCCGGTTTTTCCCAGTTTTGTCCCATCCGCGCCCTCGATATCGAATAGGGGGTCGCCCGGCCCTTCGCTGGTTATGGTGGCATAGTGAAATTCATGCCCCCGCAGGCTGGCCCGAACCTTGCCCAGTGGGGTTTCGGCGCAAAGGGTGGCGCGGCGATAGCCAAGGCTAAGTTTGCGTTTTTCAAACGATGTTCCAAGTTGAAGCAGGCCCGCCATGGCGTGGGTGGTGCCATCGGCATCAATCATCCCCCGGCCAAGAACCATGTAACCGCCGCATTCACCATAAATTACCGCCCCCCGCGTGGCTGCATCACGCAGGCCCTGCATGAAACGATCGGCGCTGGAAAGCCGCCAAACATGAAGCTCAGGATAACCGCCGGGCAAATATATGGCGTCGACATCAGCCGATGGAGCAATATCATCCAGCGGTGAAAAGAATTCTATTTCAGCGCCTTGGGCGCGCCACCCTTCAAGAACAAGCGGATAAGAAAAGGCAAATGCTTCGTCGCGGGCAACCGCAATTTTCTGCCCCAATGGGCGTAGCGGGGCAAAGCCTTCTGCTGAAATATCGCCACTGTTCCATACGTTTGCAATATTAAGCAGTGCTTTCACATCCACATGATAGCCAATGGCCCGGGCGGCCCGGGCCATGAACGCATCAAGCTGTGAGTGTTCCATAGCCTGCACCAAACCAAGGTGGCGGGAATTAAGCTCAAGACTATTATCATTTGGAATCATGCCTAAAACTGGAACTTCGGGCATTGCCGCCTTCATCGCCGCACGTAATACGGACTCGTGACGTTCGCTTCCAACCTTGTTAAAAATAACGCCGGCAAGTTTTGTTTTTTTGCGAAAACTATTAAATCCATTTACTACCGCCGCAGCCGAGGCCCCCTGCCTACTGACATCAACAACCAGTATGATGGGCCAGCCGGTCAAATCGGCAATATCGGCGGTTGAGCCGTCTTCAAAGGTGGCGCCGTCAAACAGGCCCATGACACCTTCGCAGATTATTAGATCGGCATCTTGCCCGGCGCTGCTGGCGGCGGCGGCAATTGTTTCTGGCCGCATGGCCCAAGGGTCGATGTTAAAACTGCCCTCAGCGGTGCGTCCGACTGCATGAGCATGAAATGATGGATCTATATAATCGGGCCCGACTTTAAGTGGTGCAACCTTGACCCCCTCGCGTAAAAGGTGGGTAAGCAGCCCCAACGTCAAAACCGTTTTACCGCTACCGGATGCGGTTGCGGCTATTATTATTCCCTTTTGGGCATTGTGCGGATTACTCACTTGCTTTTCCTCTGGGCTTATTAAAGCATATCTTTCAGGCTTTTTGCCATATCTTTGGCAGGGGTGGCATGGCGATAGGCTGTTATAAATTGCCCGTCCGGGCCAATCACATATGTATATGACGTATGGTCAACCGGATAATCACCATCGGCATCAACCTCGCCCTTGGAGAAATAGGCCTTGTATGACTTGGCTACCGATTTTACCGCATCTATAGAGCCGGTAAGACCGATCATGCGCTCATGAAAATGCTCAACATATTCACCGACAATCTTGGGCGTATCGCGTTCGGGGTCAATGCTTATAAATACGGGAACAACTTGGGCAATCTCGTCGGCTGTAAGCAAATCAAGGGCAGCCGCAATTTCACCCAGTGAAGTTGGGCAAACATCGGGACAAAAAGTATAACCAAAATAAAGGATCATATATTTGCCGCGAAAATCCATATCGCTAACTGTTTTGCCCGAACCATCAACCAACTGAAAAGGGCCACCAATATTTACCTTGCCTTGGGTGGATCTTTGCTGGGTATCGTTTCCGGACATAATGTCGCGGCCCAGCGTTACAAACACCACTGCGGCCACACCAACTGTTATAATAATTGCAAAAAATAAACGACGGGACACTGGCTTCTACCTTTTCCATATTAGGGGGATACATAAATCTAGCGCGACAATAAAGCCCTCTGCCCACGGGGGCAAGCACACTCGGACTAATGCTGGCAACTGGCTTTGGTGGGGAACTTGCTCTAGATTTGGGCCATGAGAGCCATAAGAGACAAAGACAGGCCCAACGGCGAATTAAGGCGAGGCTGGACCACCGGGGCTTGCGCGGCGGCGGCGGTGGGGGCGGCATATGGCGCGCTGGAAAGTGGGGTTTTTCCCGATAAAGCGGGCGTGCGCCTGCCCGGCGGGCAGACCCCGGTATTTGATTTATCCACAAGCGAGACGGGCCAGGACTATGCCCAAGTCGGCATCATAAAAGATGCCGGCGACGATCCCGACGTGACCCACGGTTTGGAAATAATTGCCCGTGTAGAGCGCGGCCCGGAAAAAAAAGGAATATGTTTTCGCGCCGGCGACGGCGTTGGAACGGTAACCTTGGCCGGATTACCGCTAGCCGTAGGGGAGCCAGCCATAAACCCCGGGCCCCGGACGATGATTACAGATGCCATAATGGCAACCGCCCTTGGTCATAATAAGAAGGCAGCGCCCGACATAATCGTCACCATATCCGTTCCCGGCGGGATTGATGCCGCAAAAAAAACCATGAACCAGCGTCTTGGTATTGTTGGCGGGATTTCAATTCTTGGCACCAGTGGAATTGTAATTCCCTATTCATGCGCATCATGGATACACGCAATTCGCCAAGGCATAGACGTGGCAAACGAGCTGGGACTAACGCACCTGCTGGCCACAACCGGGCGAACATCTGAAAAAGCCGCTGGCGAAATGCTTGAATTGCCCGAGCAGGCCCTAATCGATATGGGTGATTTTGCCGGTGGCATGCTTAAATATCTGGCGACCAAGCCTGCGGCTCGCCTGACCATCGCCGGGGGATTTGGTAAATTGGTTAAATTATCCCAAGGAGAGATGGATTTACATTCATCGCGCTCCAGCGTT
>DAOWFT010000110.1 GCA_030637845.1 Thalassospiraceae bacterium | reverse complement strand
GAAGGTCTGAAAAGGCTTCCTTTTCCTTGCGCAGCATTGCCCGCAAAATCAACTCAACCCGTCGGTTGCGGGCCTGATTTTCCGGTATGGCCTTTCCCGAAATATCGCGGTTGGGAAACTTTGGTTTGGTGTCGCTAAGCCCGGTTATTACCTGACGGTACGGATGTAGCCCAAGTTCTATAAAGTATCTCGCAATCGCAGCCGAGCGTCCGGCCGAAAGCTCCCAGTTGGATGGAAACTGCGGAGTATTTATGGGCTCATCATCGGTGTGGCCCTCGATTGCTATGGAAAAATATTTGAACTTTTCCTTGGCAAAGGTAACCGCCATGCTTTCAATTATGGGCAGCGCTTCTTTGCGTAGGGCTGCGGTACCGGGAATAAAGAATGCACCCGCAGCCATTTCAATGCTAATGCCACGGTCTGTTTTTTGAACATCGACAACTTTTTCGGCCTGCATATCAAATACGGAACTTTCCAGTTCCTGCGTCATTTGGGTTGTGGTAGAGACCGTCATGCCGGTGCCGATTTCGTCCTTAATCCCGGCCATTACATCTTCGAACGTTGGTAGGTCAATTTTTGAAAACGATACCAGCATGACAAAGAACGCCATCAGCAAAGTAATGGCATCGGCATAGGTCAGCAGCCATTCTTCGTCTTCCGGTTCTTCGACAGGCAGTGGTGGTAGCAATTTTCAGACCCCCTGTAATCGATGTGGTTGCTATTTTCTACGCGCTGTATCGATGTTGAAGTGAATTGAAGGATCGAGGAAGCTATTCATTTTGTCCTGTATGAACCTTGGGCTTTTGCGATCAGCAAGCAAGACCAACCCCTCGGCAATAAGGTAATTGCGAAAGCGTACAATTTGTTCGCGTTGCATTATTTTGTTCGATGCCGGCAGATAAATTAGGCGGGCAAAAATAACACCATAAAGGGTTGTCAGCAACGCAACCGCAAGGCCGGGACCAAGCGCGGATGGGTCTTCACCCATTTTATCCAGCATAATAACAAGACCCACCAGGGTGCCGATCATGCCGAACGCCGGTGATGTTCCGGACATGGCCTTGAGGATGGATACCTGTACCGTGTTGCGGCCAAAGGTGCTTTCGATTTGGTTGTTTAGGATTTCCCGAACATCGTTTCCGCTGTAACCGCTTATGACCATTTCAACGCCAAAGCGCAAAAAGCGATCACCTTTTACGGCTTTTTCAGCCTCTTTTTCCAGTGCCGGCGTTCCTGCCTTTTGTACCACATAGGCCCAGCGAATAATGCGACCAACCTCTGCCTTGAGAATGTTGCGACCTATTTTTGGGGTAAACAAAACCCGCCCGATAAGTTTGAGCGAAAGCATAACATAACGTGGCTCATAGGAAATGAATGTTGCCGCCAGCGTTCCACCAAAAACCATCACAAAAGACGGTACGTGGAAAAATATTATGTAATGGTCGGTACTAAGGACAATTGCACCGAAAAAAAGCCCGAACGCCCCTATAACCCCAAGCAGCGTGGCAATGGACATATCCCCCATGATTTCTTCCCTCGGCCATCAATGTTTTTTTTCGGTATGCCCTGGGCCATTATACAGGCACCGAAAACCATTTTAATTATTGGTCTTTATATATCTAGCGAATCAAACCCCTTGAAAAACATACTATCCCAATCTGGCCCATTCAGGCAAAACCGAAAATTACCTTTCCCTGAATGCCTCATGGCGAAGCTTTAGGACCGGTTTAACCAGATAATCCATGACGGTTTTCTGTCCAGTGTGGATATCAACCGTGGCTTCCATGCCGGGCATTATGGGTAGATCTCCCTCGTTAGCGCCCAGCCACGTTTTATGGGTTTCCACCACCACACGAAAATAAGGCATACCGTTTTCATCGGTGCTTGAATCAGGTGCGACCAACACCACCGTTCCATCCAATCCGCCATAGCGGGCAAAATCATAGGTGGAGATTTTAACCAACGCTTTTTGACCTTTGGAAACATAACCACGATCAGTGGGGCGAAGGCGGCTTTCAATAACCAGTTTTTCACCTGTAGGAACAATCGCCATAATCGGGTCGCCCGGTTTAACCACGTTTCCAACGGCGGTAAAGTTCATGTTTGTTACCACGCCATCAATGGGGCTTTTTACCTCGGAACGAACGCCTTGTTCCTTGGCTTTGTTCAGTAATTCCCTAATTCTGGAAATTTTTTGTTCGGTGGTGGAAAGCTCGTCTTGTGCTTCACGGCGGAAACGGTTTGTGTCTTCTTCTAATCGAGAGTTTGCTTCTGAAACGGCTGAGCGGGCGCGGGGAATTCCCGCCTGAATACTTCTTACTTCGCCCTGCAGGGTTTCAACCTCGGCACTAAGCTGTAGATGGTCAACACGCGATGTCAGCCCGTCTTTCAAAAGATCGTCCGATATTCTGAGACGCTCTTGCGCACTTTTAAGATTGTTGCGGGCTGCGGTTAATTTGGCCTGTAATTCCTCCACCTCCAGCTCGCGCTGGGTTACCTGACGTTTCAAGATGGAAAGACCTGAATCCATCTGGCGCCTGCGGGCATCGAATGCCTGACGTTGGGCGGCGGCTTGCTCGGGCAGTAGTTCGGCTATATCGGGCGGGAATACGGGATTCTTTCCTTGCGCCTCTGCCTCAAGTCTGGCGCGGGAAAGAAGTTCACCGTTAAGGCGAACTTGAAGTTCTTCAATGTTGGCGCCGCTTGAGCCAAGATCCAGTTGCAAAAGCGGCTGGCCTTCGCGAACGATGTCTCCATCGGTAACGAATATGTCTTGTATTATGCCGCCTTCCAGATGCTGGATAACCTTAACCTTGCCCATGGGAACCACCTCGCCGGGAGACGAAGCAACTTCATCTAATTTGGCGAAGTTTGCCCATAAAAGAGCAAGCAAAAGCAATATCATTATCGGCCACGCAACACCGCGCCATGTAGGTGTTGGATGGCTTTGCAAAAGCATTTGAAGGCGGTCTACTCGGGCAACCATTATTATTTATTCTCCAGCCGGGGTACCGGGGCGTATGCCGCCCTTGGTTATGTTTCTAAGGCGTGGGGTTGATCTGCTTATAGGAGCAGCTCTGACGCGTCCGCCGGAGCCATTTTTTCGTTTTATGGGAAGCGGTTTTCCCTCGTTCCATGCTTTTAGTATTTGCGCCGTATTGGGTCTGCGCTTAGCGCCTATCTCGATACGTGGGGCTGGCTTGGTTGCCCTAGGTGTAGCCGGTTGAGGTTTTATTGGCGCTAGCTTTTTGGGTGCGTTAGCAGAAGCAGAAGGGACCTGGGATTTTCTTGCAAGCACGGCCGCCTTTTCGGCAATTTCTTTAGCCAGCGCGCTTTTTTCAGTTGCGCCAGGACCTTTATTGCCGACATTGGCGGTAGCCGCAGGTTTGCGCCGCAATTGCGGTTTTGCTTTGGCCTCTTTTTTCGTTTGCGCTTTGGGTTCTGGCGCAGGTTCTGGCATGGCTTCCGGGGCCTTGCCGCCAAATAGTCGAGGCAGGATTTCCTTGGCCGGGCCGGCAAGCGCCAGCTTGCCTTTATCAAGGGCGTAAAGAAAATCACAAACCGAAAGCAATGTTGGGCTGTGGGTAACCATAATAACGGTTCGGGTTTCCGATATTTCCTTCAATGTTTTTTTCAACTCAAACTCGGCATGACGGTCAAGGCTGGAAGACGGTTCATCAAGCAAAACAATCGGTGGGTCGCCAATAAGCGCGCGGGCGATTGCTATGCGTTGACGCTGCCCACCGGATAGCCTGGAGCCGGCCTCGCCAATTTCGGTGGCATAACCGTCAGGCAGGTCAATAATGAAATGGTGAACACCGGCTTCGGTTGCGGCCTTGATTATTTCTTCATCAGTCGCATTTGGTTTGCGTGAGGCTACGTTGTCGCGAACCGTACCTGCGAACAAAACGTTCTCCTGTGGAACATAACCAATCCAGTCGGAAAGCTCAGCGCGGGAAAACTGGGCAATGTCGGCACCGTCAAGAAGAACCCTGCCTTTTTGTGGGCGATAAAGACCCTGAATAAGTTTCAGCAGGGTTGTTTTGCCGCAACCGTTACGTCCGACCAGTGCATGCACGCCGCCCTTTTCTATTTCAAGCGTGATGCCGGAAACAACCGGCGCGGCATTTGCCGAATATCCGAAGTTAAGCCCCTCCATGGAAATTTTTCCGGTGGGCTTGTCCATCTGCACTTCGCTTACTTCACGCTCAGACTCTGATTCAAAAATATTTCCAAGGCGTTCCACCGATTGAGTAAATCCTGAATAGGTGCGCCACGTTCCAACCAACTGATTAAGCGGCCCGAGGATACGCCCGGACAGCATATTGGTGGCGATAAGCGCACCAATGGTCAGTCTTTGATCAATAATCGCCAGCGCACCAACGGTGGTAAGCAGTATGGAGGTAATCATTGAAAGAGACGCACCGAGGTTGGAAAAACTGTCCGTTCTGGAGCCACGTGCAACCGAGGTTTCGATGTTGTCTGCGTGCTTTTCTTCCCACACAGGTTCCATTGTGCGATCAAGGGCAAGCGCCTTTATGGTGGTGCGTCCGGCAATCATCTCGCCGATTAATGCATCGCGACTTTGGCTGGATTTACGCTCGCGACCACTGGCTTCGGACATAGCACCGGCTGAACGCCATGCGACAAACATGAAAACCGGCAAAACCAAAAGCAAAACCCAGGCAACCGGTTGGGCAATAACAAAAATCAGAACAAGAAACAAAATGGCAAAGGGAAGATCGGCAATCAACAGCGCCGAGGCACCGGAAAGGGTGTTGCGAACGGTATCTACATCGCGAAAAAGAGACGACCAAAAATCGGAAGGCTGGCTTTCAAGGGTTTGCAGGGGCAGGCGCATAAGTTTGCGAAAAAGTCTGCGCCCCAACAAAACATCGACCCGCAAGGCAATGGTCTGTAAAATACGCGCCCGCGATTGCCGAAGAATGTAATCAAATATCAGGACAAGTATCATCCCCACCAGCAATCCCTGCAGGGTGGAGATGCCGGCATTGTAAACAACGCGGTCATATACCTGCAGAACAAAAACCGGTACCGCCAAGGCCAATAAGTTGACGAAAAATGACATTGCCACTATTTCGCGAAATATGGGCTTCATGGGGCTGAGAAAAGGCTTCAGCCAGCTTCTGGGAGATGGGTCTTCCAAACTTAAACTTTCCTACATAAGCGATTAAAATACCGAAGTTTTTCTGAACTTTTGCCAGACTTAACCCCACGGCTTTCCCTGCCGGTATTTAACCTGAAATCATCTTATCCCGGCGTTAATATTAAATGAAGAAAAAAAGGCCAACAGGGCTTGTTTCGTCATTTGATTCCAATGGGTTGTGGCAAAAAGCTTAAGTCCGAACAGCACCTTGCACCCCAATGGGGCGGTATGTGGGGCAATATATGGAAATGGCTAAAAATGGCCAGATAATCTTATATATGGTTATTTTTATTACCTTTTTATGGCTTTTCCCCGTCAGTTTTGTGCCAGATTTATACAAGTGGAGCCTTGCTTGTGGGCCGACACCCCGGCATTCTAGGCAAAAGCCAGCAAGTTAAAGACGGGCGGCAAGGTATTAGGGGGGTGGGGCCATATGGCACCCAAAAATCAAAAATATGGGTAGCAGGCTCAAGCGTATATTCAGTTTTGACCGGATGGTCGGCGTCGCCATGCTGGCGCTGTTTGTTTCCGTGTTTGTGTCCGATCCTTATCCGGTGCAGTTCCTGCGGGTCAAGGCGTTTGATATGTATCAGCGCATTCAGCCGCGTGAAATCCCCCCCACCGGCATTCAGCCGGTTGCGATTATTGATCTTGACGAGAAAAGCCTTTCTGAAGTTGGCCAGTGGCCATGGTCGCGTCTGACGATTGCGAAAATGGTTGTCAATTTGGTGAATCAGGGCGCCGCCGTGGTTGCATTCGATATAGTGTTTGCTGAACCCGACAGGATGAATCCTGAAGGTGTGGTTGAATCGCTTTTCAAGCTGGATGATAAAACCCGCGAAGCAATTTTAAAATTACCCAGCAACGATGATCTATTTGCCGGCGTAATAAAACAGGGAAACGTCGTGTTGGGCCAAGCCGGTTACTGGGACGTGCGCCCGGAGGGGTCCGAACCACCCGTAAGCAAATCAGTTGCGTGGAAGGGAACCGTTCCCGGCGCGCCCAAACCACACGCGTTTTTACCTTCGTTTAAATCCATGGTTCGAAATGTCGAGGTGATTGAAAAAGCCGGCAAAGGCCACGGTCTTTTCTCGCTGGTGCAGGAGCCCGACGGCATTGTTCGCCGCGTTCCAACCCTGTTTCAGTATGGCGGCGAAATATATCCGGCACTTTCGGTTGAAATTATGCGGGTGATGTTTCAGCGGCGCACCATAATAGCCGATGTTGGCATGACCGGGATTGAGGCGGTTGGTATTGCACCCAAAAGCCAGACAAAAGCATTGCGCGATCTTTACAGGCAGCTTTTAACCCAGATGGGCGACGTTGAGGCTGCGGCTATGACCGATAGCCTGTTCCCCACGGGCACGCTAAAGCTGCCAACCGATGGCAAGGGCAGGATATGGCCGTATTTTTCCAAAAGCGATAAAAGCAAATATATTTCTGCGGTTGATGTGCTTAATAACAATGTTGACCCCAAAAGAATTCGCGGCAAGATAGCCATAATCGGCACATCGGCGGTTGGGATGCTTGATATTCGCGCCACCCCAATTGATCCGGTTATTCCGGGCGTTGAGATTCACGCTCAGGTTATTGAAGCGGCGTTTACCGGCAACTTTCTTTCCCGCCCAGCGTGGATAAATGGTGCCGAAGTATTGCTTATCGCCCTTGGCGGATTGCTGATTATTTGGTTGGTGCCAAGCGTGGGCGCCAAATGGACATTGGCAGTGTTTCTTTTATTGGCGGGCGGGGCGACCAGCGGTTCGTGGTATTTGTTTACCGAAAAGAAAATGCTGTTTGATATGACCTTTGCGGTCTCGGCCATGTTTTTTCTTTACTCAACCCTTACTTACCTCAACTTTTCGCGCGAAGAAGCGCAAAAGAAACAAACCCGCGATGCCTTTTCAAAATATCTTTCGCCGGACATGGTTGAATCTGTTGCTGCCGACCCAAGCAAGCTAAAACTTGGTGGCGACAAGCGCGATATGACCTTGTTGTTTTGCGATGTGCGCGGCTTTACCACCATCTCCGAACAGTTTGATGCCGAGGGACTTACAGCGCTCATCAATAAACTGCTGACCCCATTAACCAATGTCATTATGGGTCATAAAGGCACGGTCGATAAATACATGGGCGATTGCATCATGGCGTTCTGGAATGCGCCATTGGATGATCCTGATCATATTTACAATGCCTGCACCTCGGCGCTTTTGATGATTGGTGAAATTGGGCCATTAAATGACCGGCTTGAAATTGAAGCAAAGGAAGAAGGGCGCAAGCATATCCCGATAAAGGTTGGCGTTGGCCTAAATACCGGTGAATGCGTGGTCGGCAACATGGGGTCGGATCAGCGTTTTGATTATTCGGTATTGGGCGATACGGTTAATCTGGCATCCCGTCTGGAAGGGCAGAGCAAAACCTACGGCATGAATATTGTGCTTGGCTCAACCACCAATGAGGCGGTCAAGGATAAGCTAGCCACCATCGATCTTGATTTCATTCAGGTTAAGGGCAAGACCAAAGGTGTTTATATTTATGGTCTGATGGGTGACGCCGACATCAAGGACAAGCCTGATTTTGTAAAATTACAAAAGAAAATTTCCGATGCCATCGGGGCCTACCGTACCCAGCGTTTCGATGAAGCCGCCGAAATATTCAAGGAAATTCGCGTTCTTGGTGATGATGAGCACAAGCCGTGGAATCTGGCAGTCGCCCTGGACGTGCTTTGTGATTTATACGAAGAGCGCATAGCCGAATATAAGGTCAACCCACCGTCGGCCGATTGGGACGGGGTGTTTATTGCGACTACGAAGTAAAAGAATGATG
>DAOWFT010000011.1 GCA_030637845.1 Thalassospiraceae bacterium | reverse complement strand
TCTCAGGCCTGGACCGATCCTTATTATCAGGTTGATTTAAAATTCGACGGTTCACAGCAAATCTGCCTCAACTGTCATATCCCGCTTGACCGTCAGCAGGAAAATCTGGTGCTGGGTTTTCGTGACAAGGATAAATGGGATCCCATACTGGCGCCCAATCCGGATTTTGATTACGAGCTGCAACAAGAAGGCGTAACCTGCGCCGCCTGTCACCTTAAAGAAGGAAAAATACTGGGGCCGCGCGGTTCTAAAAGCGCGCCGCATCCGGTTGAAAAAATACAATCGGGCAACCAGATTTGCGTCCGCTGTCATGTGGTCAAGAACGAGGGCTGGGACGTATTTTTCCGCTTCCCTCCATGCGGTACCGTGGCCGAGATAAATACATCAAACAAACAGACATTTGCCCGCGGCCCGTCCGGCGAATTAAGCGTTGGGGAAATTGAGGGGTTGGGCTGTGTTGATTGCCATATGCCGCTTACCCAGCGCCCGGTTGCGGACGGTTTTAAGTCCAAGCAGGTGCGCCAGCATTTATGGCGTGGCGGGCACGATCCAAAAATGGTTAGCGGCGCGCTCAGCGTTTCCTTGGTTGAGCAAAGCTCTCCAGCATCTAAAAAAAGAAACTTTGCCCTGACCCTGACCAATACCGGAGCCGCGCATTACCTGCCAACCGGAACCCCTGACCGGCATTTGGTTGCGACTTTTCGCCTGCTGGATGACAAGGGTGCGCTGATTGACGAAGAAAAACACACACTGAAACGAACCATAATGTGGCGGCCATTTATCATCGACCTGTGGGATAGCCGTTTGCCCCGGGGTCAGCCGCGGACATTTGATTATTCATTTTCAAACAACAATAACCCGCGCGCAGAAACGCTGGAAGTGGTGGTTGAGTATTTTCTGGTGGACGAGGCCCGGCGTAAACGCATTGGTTATGATGATAAGGACGCAACCCATTATGAGGTATTTAGCCAGCGTCTAAAGTTGGTACCGTAATTTCAACAACGCCAACGTTGCCGTTTTCACCATCAATATGAAATGCACCCAAACCCGCGGCCCGGCCATTTTCATCAACGCCCATAATCAGCCAGATGTGTTCTGGCTCAAGCGCATTATCAATGTCATGGGCTGACGGCAGGGCCGGTTTGCCGGGGTGGGAATGGTAATGCCCGACAATATTTTCTGACCCGTCTTTTAATTTGCGCAGCAGATCAAAGTGTATTTTAGGGTCTATCTCAAAGTTTTTATGGCCGGTGCCTTCGCTATCAACTTTGGTGTTGGGGCTGGGAACCACCCTTGTAACGACCTTGTCGCTACCATTTTCAGTTCCCACCAACAGGCCGCAACATTCATTGGGGAAGGCGGCCTCGGCTTCGGTTCTAATTATATCCAGAAAGTTTTCAGGGATCGTGATCAAGGATTAATCCCGATTATGCCAACGGTTTTGCCGCTGTTGATATCGATGATAACGATGGTATCGGCACCGTTTTTGCCATCGGTATCAATCCTGATGGCCATGCGGCCTTCGCTAACGTCGGTTCCTTCAATTGTGCTGCCCCGGGCCACGTCGAGCATGATTTTTTCCATATTTTTTGTCGGAGCGCTGGCAACGGGCAGGTTATCGGGCGTGTCGCCATCACCAAAAAATGAAAAATCGGGGTTTTGTGCCTTTTGTATCATGCCATAGACGATAAGAATCATCAGGCTGGCAATAATAAGGCCCATAAATACAACGATACCCTTGAGTGCATACATGTTTTTGGTTAACTCTCATGTTTATGAATGACATTGATAATAACCCGAACTTGGCGCCAAGGACATACACCGTAGAGGTGCCTAGAGGCAAGGGCGGAGAACGCCTTGATAAGGTGCTGGCCGATGCCCTTTCCGGCGATGATATCTCCCGCGCCCGGGTTCAGGCCCTGCTCGGCGATGGCCGTGTGTCATTGGTGGGCAAAACCGCCGGCCCTTTGCTGGCAAGGCACAAGGTCAAAGAGGGCGATAAATACATCGTGGTGGTGCCGGCCCCCATATCGGCCATTCCCGAGCCAGAGGATATTGCCTTAGATATAATTTATGAGGACGATGACGTAATAGTGCTCGATAAACCGCCGGGAATGGTGGTTCATCCGGCGGCCGGCAATGCCGCTGGAACCCTTGTTAATGCCCTGTTGTTCCATTGCCAGGGGTCCTTGTCCGGCATAGGCGGGGTTGTGCGCCCGGGTATTGTCCACCGCCTTGATAAGGGAACCGGGGGCTTGATGATTGCCGCCAAAAACGATGGCGCCCATCATTCGCTGGCCACACAGTTTTCTGAACACAGAATGGAAAGGGCATATTTTGCCCTTGTCTGGGGTGTGCCCATGCCCGGGGAAGGGGAGATCGAGGGCAATATTGGTCGCTCGCCGGGTAACCGAAAAAAAATGGCCGTACTCAAAAGGGGCGGCAAGGAAGCCAAAACCCACTACCGGGTAATAAAGGCTTTTGGTACCGGGGCATCGCTGGTCGAGTGCGTGCTTGCAACCGGGCGAACCCATCAAATAAGGGTGCATATGGCGTCAATCGGTCACCCGGTAATGGGCGATCCGGTCTATGGCGGCGGCGGATCGGCTGCCCGCAAGCAATTATCACTAACCGTCAAACAGGCTGTGGATAAGTTGGGCCATCAGGCATTATATGCGTATAAGTTGGGGTTTTTACACCCAAAAAGCAAAGAGAAGATGCTGTTCGAAAGGAAAATGCCTAGTTATATCAATGATATATACTGCGAACTAGAAAAAGTTTGACATAAATAATACCTGAGTAATATGCTTAGTTATTGAAACCGTTGCGTTGCCCGGGGGCAGGCGCTTTCCACCATTAGGAGAGACCGCGTGACACTTGATAACTAAACAAAGTAAAACTCGGGAGAATCCAAGAGATGGGAAGTGTCAAATATATACCCCCGGTAAACATGTCACCGGAACAAAATCTAAGTCGTTACCTTCTAGAAATCAGAAAGTTCCCCATGCTCAGCTTTGAGATTGAGCAAAATCTGGCCTGTCGCTGGATATATGGCGAAGACTACGAAGCAGCGGAAGAGCTGGTTAATAGCCACCTTAGGCTGGTTGCTAAAATAGCAATGGGCTATCGCGGCTATGGCTTGGCGCTGGCTGAGCTTATTTCCGAAGGCAATATTGGAATGATGCAGGCAGTTGCAAAATTTGATCCGGCAAAGGGCTTTCGTCTTTCCACCTATGCCATGTGGTGGATCAGGGCTTCAATCCAGGAATATATCCTGCGCTCATGGTCGCTGGTAAAAATGGGCACTACGGCGGCACAGAAAAAACTGTTTTTCAATCTTCGCCGGCTCAAGGGGCAGATGGAAGCCTACGAAGAAGGCGACCTTAGTCCCGAGCACACAACGGCCATAGCCGAACGTCTTGATGTTTCGGAAAAGGAAGTTATTTCCATGAACCGCCGTATGTCGGGTGGCGATAGCTCACTTAATTCGCGGGTTAGTATGGACGGCGATGAAGAATGGCAAGACTGGCTTGAGGACACATCGCAAAACCAGGAAGAAATGATGGGCAGCTTCGAAGAAACCATGCGCCGTCGTAATCTTTTAAACGGTGCCATGACAAGCCTTACCGAGCGCGAACGAACAATCTTGACCGAACGCCGCCTAAAAACAAGTCCGGCAACACTGGAAAACCTTAGTCAGTCATTTGGTATTTCACGCGAAAGGGTTCGTCAGATAGAAGAGCGAGCCTTCGTCAAGATAAAGAAATCCGTAAAGAACACCCTGATTGAGCTAAGCATAGCTTCTTAGGTGGTAGTGTCGGTGTCGTCACCATTTATGGTGGCGGCATCGAGCCATCATTTTGTTCAGTTGCACCCCCCGGCAAGGTGTGTGGAATTATACCGCCCGCACTGTCAAAATCTTCTGTTAGGGCGGCAACTTCGGGGCCCCATTCTTCAATAAGATCTTTTTGCTGCTTACGTAGGTTGGCAATTTTTCTTTGTTGTAACACCATAACAAATGAACTGATTATTACCGGTGTCGTCATGAAAAGAAGCCACCCCATTCCTGCGGCGCTGTACATTATAAGCATGGTGAATATATCAAGCATATTAATAGCCTGATCAAATGTATTTCCGCCTTTCCATAGGTCCATTATAAATGGGAACACACCTATTAAATTGACCCCGCTAACGGTAATGGCCGCACTTTTCCCTTTGGTCCGGTCGATAATGAAAGCAACTACCGAAGGCAGCAATCCAAAAAACAAAATAATCATCGTCGGCAACGCAATAACCAGCAGAGAAGCAGTCACGACCAATATCCATGTCATGCCACCGCCGCCCCTTTTTCTTGGGGGCCTCGCTGCCTCTCCAGCGTATATAGGATCTTCGGTTATTTTTGACACTACATATTAGTCCCGATAATTTATTTGTTAAATTGAATTTATAATTAGCAAGATGCTTACCGCGGTCATACTCATAACTATTGAAGCCACCGCCGTTGCCCGTTCACCGGATTTTAACGCTAAATCATTTTGATCAACATCTTCTCCGGCAATTTTTAATATTTCTGTTTCTGCCAGGGCAAATTCGGCCTGTGCATCATCAAAATCAGTATCGTCTTGTTCGCGTCTTTGGGCATTATCTATAAGATCAAATAATTCCGGCAGACTGCCTTGGCGAACCAGGGCCGGTATTTCGTGCTCAATAGACCTGCGGGTGGAACGGCTGTGATAAGAGCTAATAGCCGGTGATAATAATCCGCCCAACCAGCGTGACAGCCCATAAGTTGCCGGTGTTTTAAGGCGCCATTGCATCAACGCAAAAAG
>DAOWFT010000044.1 GCA_030637845.1 Thalassospiraceae bacterium | reverse complement strand
TGACCGGAGTATCTTCGAGCAGGGCAACGTAGTCATAGTAATCCATCATCGCCATGTCACCTTCGCCATGGCGGGTGTCTATGTATAATTTAAACAGCTCAAACTGTTCGCGTGTGGCTATGGGCGGTAATTCAGTAACCGTAATGTCGTTATTTTTATTTTCCACCCGTCGTTGTGATTTGCTGGGCTTGAATTCACGCACCGGTATTCTGACCGATACGCATGAATTACAATTATCGCATGCTGGTATATAGGCAACCGTATGGCTGCGCCTGAAGCCGGAAAGGGAAAGGCGGTCATTCATTTCAACAGCGTCCCGCCCACTAAGTTCGGTCACCAGTCTGCGCTCGACCCTGTCTGCAAGATAGGGGCAACCCAGTGGTTGGGTGGTAAAAAAGAATCTTATGTCGGTGACGGGGCTGTGTCGCATCAAACCCTCGTATTTTTAGTTCTGGAAAGGATTACCGGTTTCGCCATTAATTACCGATGGTATTTCATATGGCTCAACGGATGGTGTTTCGGTTGCACCGTCTGCTGGCAGTGTTTGCTCACCGGTTCCGCGCAATATTATAATGGAAAGGCGACGATTGCGCGAGTTTGTCGGGTCTTCCGATAAAAGCGGCTCGGTTTCTGCTTTTCCGACTATGTGGGAAAGCCTTTCAGGGGGGACACCAACATGAAGAAGATGTCTGCGGGCAGAATTTGCGCGGTCTGATGAAAGCTCCCAGTTGGTGTATTCTTCACCGCGGGTGGTAAACGGAACTGAATCGGTATGCCCGGTAATGGATATTTCCTGTGGCATTTTCAGTATTACCTCGGCCACAAGGGCCAGCATCCGTTCGGTATGTTCGTACATTTTGGCGCTTCCCGATGGAAACATGGCAAGTCCGTCTTGATCGACAATCTGAATGCGAAGACCCTCAGGGGTGTTGTCTATCATCAGGCTTTCGGCCAGCTGTTGGAACTCAGGCAGCGTTTCCATGGCTTCCTTTAGCTCGTCAGCGGCCCTTTGAAACTGCTCTTCCTCGATCCTTTTCTTTTCGACCTCGGCTTTGACTTCGGCATCATCAACAGCGTCTGTTTCGGTTTCTTTTTCGGCCTTGCTGTCGGCCTCACCCTCGGATGGTGCATCCTTCAGGGACTCGCCACCTTTGCCGGCACTTGGCGGCGGCAGATCCATAACAATGGTTGGCCGGCCCATGGTGTCTTCCTTGGTGCCGTCATCGGCGATGGTGGTTCCACCCAAAATCTTGCCGGAGCCACTTTTGCTGATGGTGGCAACGGTGGGGGCAAAGTAGTCGGATATGCCTTCTAGTTGTTCTTGGGTAACGGAACTAAGCAACCACAGCAAAAGGAAGAAAGCCATCATCGCGGTAACAAAATCAGCGTAGGCAATTTTCCATGCGCCGCCGTGGTGGGCGCCGTGACCACCTTTTTTAATTCGTTTGATTATTATTGGTTGGTCGGCGGGCATGGTTCAACCTTACAGAAATTAACGGTTATTCAACGTTGCCGATTTCATTTATTGCTTCTTCAAGCTCGACAAAAGTCGGCCTTACATCTGAACCAAGAACCTTACGGGAAAATTCGACAGAAACCTGTGGTGCGTATCCCTGCATATGGGCAAGTATGCCGGTGCGAATGCACATTAAATATTTGCTGTCAGATTCAAACGTTGCTCCCATAAATTGCGCCATTGGCGAAACAAACCCGTATGAAAACAAAATACCGCTAAAGGTACCGACCAGCGCTGCGCCGATAAGCTGGCCAAGAATTTCCGGCGGTTCGGTAATGGAACCCATGGTGTGAATAATGCCCAACACCGCAGCAACGATACCAAGTGCCGGCAGGCTATCACCAAGGGTTGCCATGGCACCGGCAATGGCAGAATCTTCGGCGTGATGAACATCAAGCTCGGCGTCCATTAATGCCTCAACCTCAAATGCGTTGGAGGTGCCAAGGGTAAGCATGCGTAGATAATCACAGGTGAACTCAACCGCATGATGGTCGCCCTGAAACTTGGGGAAGTTTGCAAACAGCGTGCTTTCAGTCGGATTTTCAACATGGCTCTCAAGCGCAAGATCGCCCTTGCTTTTGGCCAATTTGAACAAGCTGTAAAGAAGTGTCAGCAATTCGACATAATGGTCCTTTTTATATTTGGCGCCCTTTACAAGCATGCCCATCGATTTGACGGTTCCCTTTGCAACCGTTACAGGGTTGGAAATAAGAAACGCGCCAATGCCTGCGCCAAAAATAATAAGAAATTCAAGCGGCTGCCACAGAACTTCAACATGGCCGCCGGCAAGGACGAACCCGCCAATAACACAAGCAACAACAACGATAAAACCAACTATGAAAAGCATTAAATACCCACCTCGACGGATCTAAGCATATTAAGGTGTGGGCCACCCGTTACATTTTGAATATATGATTCTTCCATAGATAACAAACGGCCTTTGGTGCGGTTGGTGGAACCCATGTTTTTCTTACCTGCTTTACGGTGGTTGCTGCTTGAGTGTTATATATATGATGAGGTTAAAATTTAAAGGTTTTCTACCCTAAATCGAGAATATATTTAAGTTTAACACCATTAATTGCCATTATTTGAACGAGGCGAAGCTTGTCATTATCCAAACAATCAGAAAAAACCGCATATAAAAGGCCATTTTTGCGTCTATTGGCGGGCCAAGCGGTTGCCGGGTCTTTGGTTGTGTTGCTTGATATGGCCACCGGTTCGTGGATGGGGCCAATGGTCGGAGTGGGGGCGGGTGTGGGCCTTGAAATCTGGGTTTTAGTGGCCCTGCAGGCGGTTGGGGCGTTTGTTGTTACCTTGTTTTTAGGTCTTGGCCGGGGTTGGGCGGCAATTCAGTTTGTTCTGCCGTGGGCAACATGGGGGGTGCTTTATCTGGATATTCCCTCATGGGTCTACCTTGTATGCTTCATATTAACGTATGCACTTTACAGGAACGTCGGCAGTGAGCGGGTGCCGCTTTATTTAAGCAACCCCACAACATGGCGCGCGCTGGAGGGGGTGCTTGAGGATATGGGCGCAGAAGATAATAGATTTATTGATTTAGGCTCGGGCCTTGGCGGAACGATTAGTTATCTGGGGGTTAAATATCCCGGGTGGAGATTTGAAGGCATCGAAAGTGCGCCGCTTGCGTTCATGATCTCATGGCTGCGAACACTTGGCGGCGGGCAGGGCAACGTCTCGGTTGGTTTTGGCGATATGTGGGATGCGGATCTGAGCAAATACAGTGTGGTTTACGCATTTTTATCGCCCGCACCAATGGCAAGGTTGCTAAAAAAAGCCATTGATGAGATGCGTCCCGGTGGGGTGTTCATAAGTAACTCGTTCTGGGCCGATGGGGTTCAGTTTGACCGGTGTCTCGAGCTTACAGACGGCAGGGCAACCAAGCTTTACATCAAAAAAATCTAGATATCATCTGATCTGCTGCCCATAAGGCGAGTGGGGAAACCGTTATCGTTGAGCGCGGCAATTAGACGTTTGACATGCCGCATGTCCAAGGTCTCAACCACAACATCCATGTCGGCTTCTTTTATGGGCAGGTCATAAAAAAGCCGCTGATGGTAAACCTCGATAATATTGGCGCCTTCTTTTCCGATAAGGCCGGAAACCTTTGCCAGAACCCCCGGGGTGTCGGTGATTTGAATTCTCAGGCGGACCAGGCGTCCTTCGCGTACAAGGCCGCGCATCAAGGCGGAGGCAAGAACCCGTGAATCGATATTACCGCCGGAAACGACAAGTCCGACATTTTTCCCCTTGAAGCGTTCCTTGTTTGAAATTAACGCCGCCAGTGACGCCGCACCGGCACCTTCTGTTACGATGCGTTGGTTTTCCAGATACATCTGGATGGCAAGCTCAAGCTCGGTTTCATTCACCAGAAATACTTCTTCAACCAACTGTTTTGCAATCACCATATTAAGTTCGCCCGGTGTCTTAACCGCAATGCCTTCGGCGATTGTTTGCCCGCTGCCCGATGGCTCAAGCCCTTTAAGAATATTGCTCATTCCCGGGTAAAGGCTGGCTTCAACGCCGTAAATCTTGATATCCGGATTTATTGATTTTGCGGCGATGGCAATTCCTGAAATAAGACCGCCGCCACCAATTGGCACAATCAATGCTTCAAGATCGGGAAAGTCCTCAAGCATTTCAAAACCGATTGTTCCCTGACCGGCAATTATTGCGGCATCGTCATAGGGGTGGATAAATGAAAGAGATTCTTTTTCTGATATTTCTTTGGCGTGTTTTTGCGATTGGGCAAGGCCATCGCCATACAAAACCGTTTTTGCACCCAAGGCCTCGGTGCGGGCAATTTTTGTAAACGGCGTAGAAGTTGGCATGACAATGGTAGTCGGAATACCAAGCGCGCGGGCATGATAGGCAACACCTTGTGCATGGTTGCCAGCGCTAGCTGCAATTACCCCTTTAATCGAACCGGCATCCCCCAACGATAAAAGCTTTACCAACGCACCGCGGGGTTTGAACGATCCGGTGTGTTGCATATTTTCAAGCTTCAATACAACTTTGGCACCGCTAATTTCAGAAATGGTGTTCGACACCATTGATGGTGTTCTGATAACGCGACCCTTGATTATTGCTGCAGCATTTTTAATATCATCAGCATTAACAGGAAGCGGTGTTTTTTCATTTATAGTTTTGGACATGACTTGAGGGAGATCCTTAAAAGACTGTTACCCTGAACCAAGCAGGGCGTGTGATTTAACGGATTTAACGCCCTTGGTTGCGCTTATTATATCCAGAACCTTGTTCATTTCACTGGAGGTCGATGCCTCACCAATTAAATAAACCGAACCAAGAACCGAACGCCAGCGATAATTGACCGAGGTAACGCCTTCTTCGGAAATTAATTGTGCGCTAATTTTTGTTTCAATCCACACATCGCTAACAACATCAGAAACTGTTTGTCCGCCTGATTTGGCTTTGTCCATCCAGTCACGACGCTGGGATTGCTCTGCCTCTGAAACGATATGAATATTGTTGTAAAAATCACTAATACGGGTGTCTTCTTGTGCGGCGCGAATTACCGAGTTTCTAACATTGGCATCGGATAGGGTGCCGGTCATCATTACGCGGGTTTTCCATACATCAACACTGACATCCAGAACCAGCCCTTTATCGATTTTGATGATGCGATTGATTATGCTCGCTTTGATTTTGGCATCCACTACCTGCTCTTCGGTTAGACGATCTTCAAAAGCGGCCTTGGCCGTTTCCGTAATAATCACCTGGGTTCCGCACGCGCTTAAAGCCAGCAGGGCGACAAGACCACCCAAAATGTTAATTGTTCCACGCGAGTTGATATTGAACAGTGAGCGCATCTTAAGCTTTCTCCGTATTTTAAGGTTTATGAGGTAGTTTTTCCTTGTTATTAACAACTTAAGCTAACTATAGCATCAGATTGAGCGTGGTTAAACAACCTCTATCACAGGGGTTTATATGAGCCTTTTAAGCGTAATTTACGCTATCGGGGAGTGAAAACCCTTGGTTAATCACGCAGTTGTTGCTTGCCTTCCTTCGGGTTAGACTTAAAATCAATCTATGAATAGCGGTGGAAATGTATCTTGGCATTGCCCATGTGTGTATTGGTAGTTTAGTCAGTTGGTTTTTGAGGAGTATTATTTATGACGGGTCAGGCTCTTGTTGCTGCAGACTCCAGCGAAATTGATGCTGCAGGTGGAGAAGAAACCACCGAGTTTGTGACATTTAATATCGCCGGACAGTTGTTTGGCATTCCGGTGCTTATCGTTCAGGACATACTGCTTCCTGAAAGCATTGCCTCTGTTCCGCTGGCCCCACCCGAGGTACGCGGATCAATCAACCTTCGTGGTCGCATAGTTACGGTTATTGATGTCCGTGTGCGCCTTGGGCTTGAAAGCCGCGCCATCAACGAAGAAGATGAATCAAAGGCCGCTGATGCGGACATAAGTGATTCCGATGAAAAAGATGAGGGCACAGATTCGGTATCAGCCGACTCCGAAGAAGAAACCGAAACTGCCGCCGAAAACGTAGAGGTCGATGCGATTGAGGAAATCAAACGCAAAAAACACAACCACATGATGGCCGTAACGGTGGAACACCATAACGAGCTATATACACTGCTGGTTGACAGCGTTGGCGATGTTATTCCACTTTCCAAGAAAAACTACGAGGGCAACCCCGGCACCTTGGATCCGGTTTGGCGCGAATTTGCAGGCGGTGTTTACAGGCTTGAAGGCAAGTTGATGGTTGTGCTTGATGTGGACCGTCTGCTTGATTTCTCGTCCATGTCCTGATTTTTTATTTACCCGAGAAGTTTTTTCGCAACAACCGGCGCAAAATACGTAAACACCGCGTCTGCGCCGGCGCGTTTGAATGCGCCCAGGCTTTCCATCATTGCCAGATCAAGGTCGAGCCAGCCGTTGGCGGCGGCTGCGTGCATCATCGCATATTCGCCTGATACCTGATAGGCAATGGTCGGCATGGCGAACGTGCTTTTAATGCGGCTTATAATATCCAAATACGGCATTCCCGGCTTTACCATTATCATGTCTGCGCCTTCGCTAATATCCATCGCAACTTCGCGCAGTGCTTCATCGCTATTGGCGGGATCCATTTGATAGGTTTTTTTATCACCCTTTAGCGCGCCACCGGAACCAACCGCATCACGGAAGGGGCCGTAAAATGCTGAAGCGTATTTTGCCGCGTAGGAAAGAATGCGCACATCCTGAAAACCTTCGCCGTCAAGCGCCTGACGTATTGCCTTGGTCCGGCCATCCATCATATCCGAAGGCGCAATTATATCACATCCGGCTTTGGCTTGAACCACCGCCTGCTTGCAAAGCACATCGACAGTTTCGTCGTTTAATACCTTACCTTCACGAACAAGCCCGTCATGGCCGTCGGAATTATATGGGTCAAGCGCAACATCGCAGATAATGCCAATATCCGGATGTGCCGATTTAATTGCGCTAACGGTTCGGCAAACAAGGTTGTCAGGATTAAACGCCTCAACCGCGTCAGGGGTTTTAAGCTTGGCATCGGTGTTGGGAAAAATGGCTATGGCTGGAATACCCAGATCAACCGCTTGCCCTGCGGCTTTGACCACCCGGTCTATGGAAAGTTTTTCCACTCCCGGCATTGAGCTTACTTTTTCCGATACATCGTTGCCTTCAATTACAAAAAGCGGCCAGATAATATCATTCACGCTTAATCGTGTTTCCGATACCAGCCTACGGCCCCAATCATCATTGCGGTTGCGCCGCATACGGGTAAGGGGGAAATCGCCGGTTAGTGGTGGTTTATTGGACAAATCTCTGCTTTCTGTTCTTTATTGTGATTTATGTGGTTAAAGAATATAGCCATGTACGTCAAAGCCAAATAAATATTGCCAAATAAATGTTGGTGGTTACCCTTATATCACCGTCACCTTGTGAAGGTGAAAACAGTATAAATCAGGAAAAGTGCTTTAATTATGGCAAGACCACCATCAAGCAAGCCCAGAAAGACCGCATTACCGGGGGGGCTTCAAGAGATTTTGTTTGAATTTCGCCCGGTTGGCAATATTTTGCGGGTAACCGCCATAGACCCAAAAACCGGAACCGAGGTCATAATGGTTGCCGACCCCAGATATGGCGAGGAGGCCATAAAACGACTGGCGGCACGAAAACTGGCCTACGTTATTTCCAAGAAAAAAGGCAGTCAATCAGGCGAAAACAGTGGCGATATGCTGGTTTGAGTGCCCCTTAAGCATTGTGTTAAGTATCTTTTTTCCCCTATTTTGAACCCCCTAGATAAAGCCCCAGCCCCGAGTGCTTGTGCCCGCTTGGCATTTGGATTCGAGATATGGTATCAAAGTCGCTTGAATTATAGGGTCAAAAACACAGGAAGCGAACCAATGTCAAAAGACACCCCAAACGACACCATCGCCATCGCCTGCGATCACGGCGGATTGGGCCTTAAGCAAGAGCTTGTAGATTTCATGCAGGCCGAAGGCCATACGGTATTGAACCTTGGAACCGATACCACAGATTCGGTTGATTATCCTGAATTTGGCTACGCCGTAGCCGAAGCACTAAAAGACGGTCGTGCCGGGCGCGGCGTTTTGATATGCGGCAGCGGCATCGGAATATCCATTGCCGCCAATCGCTTTGCTCATATTCGCGCAGCACTTATCCATGATGCAACCGGTGCGCGTCTTTGCCGTGAACACAACGACGCCAACGTAATTTGTTTTGGCGGGCGTATGATCGGGCCGGACCTTGCGGTTGATTGCCTAAAAACATTTCTTTCAACCGATTTTGAAGGCGGTCGTCACCAGCGTCGCGTAGATAAACTTAGTAATCCCTGATTAGATATAGGAAAAATCCTCCCCATGAGTGCTTATGCAAACAACGAAATAGAAAAATTCTTTACCGCACATCTAAGCGATGCCGATCCTGATTTGAAGGCGGCCATCGACAAGGAGCTGGGGCGTCAACGAGACGAAATTGAACTTATCGCATCGGAAAATATTGTTTCACGTGCGGTGATGGAAGCACAAGGATCAGTCCTTACCAATAAATATGCCGAAGGTTACTCGGGCAGGCGCTATTACGGCGGTTGCGAATATGTCGACATTGCCGAAAACCTTGCGATTGAGCGAGCCAAAAAACTTTTTGGTTCCGAATTTGTAAATGTTCAGCCCCATTCTGGTGCGCAGGCCAATGGCGCAGTGTTCATGGCACTGCTGCAACCGGGCGATACAATTATGGGCATGAGCCTGGCCGCAGGTGGCCACCTGACCCACGGCGCCCCACCGGCACAATCGGGAAAATGGTTTAACGCGGTTCAGTACGGCGTTAGCGAGGCTGATTGCACCATTGATTTTGACGAGGTTGAAAAGCTGGCCCGCGAACATAAACCGAAAATGATTATCGCCGGCGGCTCCGCCTATCCACGGCACATTGATTTTGCCCGTTTCCGCGCTATTGCCGATGAGGTCGGTGCGTATTTGATGGTTGATATGGCGCATTTTGCCGGTCTTGTTGCTACCGGACTGCACCCCAGCCCGGTTCCCATAGCAGATATTACCACCACCACCACGCACAAGACCCTGCGCGGCCCCCGTGGCGGCATGGTGCTTACCAATGACGAAGCCATAGCTAAAAAAATAAACTCGGCTGTTTTTCCCGGCCTTCAGGGCGGGCCGCTTATGCACGTTATTGCCGCCAAGGCGGTTGCATTTGGCGAGGCACTAAGCGACGAATTTAAACAGTATGCCGGGCGCGTGGTGAAAAACGCACAAACGCTGGCGGCTGAAATGATTGCTGGCGGTTATGACATAACAACCGGCGGAACCGACACCCATCTTATGCTGGTTGATCTTCGCCCCAAGGGGGTTAAGGGAAATGCCGCTGAAAAATCATTGGAACGCGCCGGTATAACCTGCAACAAAAATGGTATTCCGTTTGATACGGAAAAACCCATGGTTACATCCGGCGTTCGCTTTGGCACACCGGCGGCAACCACACGCGGTTTTGGCGAAGATGAATTCAAGACCGTTGGCAAGTTGGTTTGTCAGGTCCTCGATGGATTGGCCGAAAACCCCGAAGACAACACAAGTGCGGAAAAGCTGGTTGCCGCACAAGTAAAAGACCTACTTTCACGTTTTCCTATTTATAAGTGAACCAAATATTACATAAGAATGGAACAAGACAATGCGTTGCCCTTTTTGCGGAAATCACGACACCCAGGTAAAAGATTCACGCCCGACGGAAGATAATTCCGCCATAAGGCGCAGGCGTTATTGTCCCGCCTGTGAATCGCGCTTTACCACCTTTGAACGCGTGCAGTTGCGCGAGTTGATTGTGATTAAGGGGAACGGCGACAAGGTTCCATTTGATCGTGAAAAGGTAAAAGTTTCGATGGATATAGCGCTGCGCAAGCGTCCGGTTGATCAGGACCGAATTGAGCGAATTGTTAATTCCATCCAGCGTCAGTTGGAAACATCGGGCGAAAACGAAATCCCGACCAAGGTCATTGGCGAAATGATAATGAATACCCTTCGCGAGCTCGATCAAATCGCCTATGTGCGCTTTGCCTCCGTGTACAAGGATTTCCACGAAGTCAGGGAATTCAACGAATTTATTGGTAATCTTGGTGAATACGACTAAAGACATTGAACAAGACCGACGCTTCATGCGGGGTGCCATCGCCCTTGCCCGGCGCGGTCTTGGTAATGTCTGGCCAAATCCTGCCGTCGGTTGCGTTATTGTAAATGATGGTCGTGTTGTTGGTCGCGGCTGGACCCAGCCCGGCGGCCGCCCCCACGCAGAAACCGAAGCCATAAAGCGTGCAGGTGCTGCCACCCAAGGCGCAACCGCTTACGTTACGCTGGAACCATGTGCCCACAGCGGAAAAACCCCTCCGTGCGCCGACGCGCTTGTTAATGCGGGCATAAAGCGGGTGGTAATTGCCACCACCGACCCCGACCCCAGAACCGCGGGTCGTGGCGTGCAAAAATTAATGAACGCCGGTATTGATGTTAGCCAAGGCGTCCTTGAGGTTGATGCTAAATATCTCAACGCCGGTTTTTTTAATTTAATAAATAAACAAAAACCCATGTTTTCGCTGAAGGTGGCGGCATCAAAAGACGGCTGCATCACCTCAAGCCCGGGAACAAAAACCGACATTACAGGAACCGTGGCACGCAATATGGGGCAGATGTTGCGGGCCAGCCACGACGCGGTTCTTTTTGGCATTGGCACCTTGCTGGCGGATGATCCGCGCTACACCTGCCGGTTGCCGGGAATGATTGATGCCACCCCGGTTCGTATTCTGCTGGACGGCCAGCTTCGCATTCCGCTTGATGCGAAAATATTAAACACCCTTGATAAGGGTGAGCTGTGGATTTTTACTTCTTCCGCCCGCGACATCGACAAAAGTTCGGCCCTTGAAGACATGGGCGTACGGGTGATAGTGGCAGAAGAACTGGATAATAATTCAAGACCCAGCCTTGGCTGGCTGGCAGGTCATCTGGGGGCCGAAGGCATGACCCGGGTACTGGTGGAAGCAGGCGGCGGCATAAACCGCGCCTTCTGGGAAGCGGGACTGGTGGACCGCATATACTGGTTCGAGGCACCCATTGAGCTGGGGCAGGGTTGCGTTGAAGTGCTTGGCGAACTGAATTCCAGAATGCCGGGGCAACCATGGCTGATAAATAATTTTACCGAGGTGGACAAGAGAACTCTTGGGGTCGATACCTACATGGTTTATGAAAAGTGCACATAACAAACAAGGCATAAGGTTAAGGCGGCAAACGGTGTTTACAGGAATAATCACAGATATCGGGTCGGTAAAATCGGTT
>DAOWFT010000204.1 GCA_030637845.1 Thalassospiraceae bacterium | reverse complement strand
TTGGGCAAGGTTGAACCCGATAAGCCCTTTGACACGAACCTGTTAAAGCAAATCCGATCCTTTAATAAAAGCATTTAATGCATTGAATAATATGAATATTACTAGCAAGAAATCCGGCACAATAATGTATAACGCCCCACCGGGAATAGACGGAATTGAAATTGCCAAAATGGCCAATGCTGGCCGGGACGTGCTTTTTGTGGCCCGTGATGACGTGGCCATGGCCACCATGGACGAGCAACTTTCGTTTCTTGCCCCGGATCCGGAGTTTGACACCCCGCTTCTCAAGCGAATCCAAGACTTTAATAAAAGCAATTAATGCGTTGAATAATAATGAATATTGATAACAAGCTAGGCATCAGAACCATATTTGGCGCACCGTCTGGAATAGACGCCGTGGAAATCGCCAATATTGCCAAAACAGGAACCCAAATCCTGTTCGTGGCCCGTGACGATGTGGCCATGGCCGCCATGGAGGAAGAGCTTTCATTTATTGCCCCAAAAATAAAAACAGTTTTGTTTCCGGCGTGGGATTGCCTGCCCTATGACCGGGTATCCCCGGCACCATCAATCGCCAGCGGGCGCATTGAAGCGATTTCAAAGATGTCTGCCATGGCGGACAAGGGTCAAACAAATGGGGGTGGAGCTGTTGTTTTAACCACGGTTTCGGCAGCGTTGCAGCGAATTCCGCCAAAGGCGATGTTTGGCGCATCAATATTGCAAATAGGCAAAGGTTCCGATTGCGACATCGATGAGCTTTCGGAGTTTTTGGTAAAAAATGGCTATCGCAACTCACACACGGTGGTTGAGGCCGGTGAATTTGCCCGGCGTGGCGGGTTGATGGATATTTTCCCCTCCGGCGCGGAAAACCCCGTAAGGCTCGATTTTTTTGGTGACGAAGTCGAAGAAATTCGCATTTTTGATGCCATAAGCCAGCGCACAACCGGCAATCTTGACGCACTTTCCCTAAAGCCGGTTAGCGAGGTCCCCCTAGATGATGCATCCATAAGCAGGTTCAGAACCGGATACCGTGAGCTTTTCGGTGCACCAAGCGCAAACGATATTCTTTATGCGGCGGTTTCAGACGGGTTACGCCATCCCGGGGCGGAACACTGGATTTCATTATTTTATGAAAATATGGAAACCATTTTTGATTATTTACCTGATGCCGTAATTGCCCTTGACCATCAGGCCAGCGATGCCGCGGCATCCAGATTTAAACTTATTGATGAGTATTATTCAGCCAGAAAGGCAATGAGCAACCAAAAGGGGGCCAGCCTAAACGATCAGCCGCCATATAACCCGGTGCTGGTGAATAGCATTTATCTTTCATCGGGCGAGCTTGAAAAAACGTTGAGCAATCGAGATGTGGTTGAATTCAGTCCCTTTAAATACCACAAGGACGCACCCGAAGGAACGCCAAACGCAACCGATGCCGGTGGGCATATGGGGCGCGAATTTTCCGATGCCCGCGTAAACCCCGAAACAAATGTTTTCGAAGCCCTGGACGGTCACGTTAAGGAGCTACAATCAAAGGGTCTAAAGGTAATTATAGGTGCCTATTCACAAGGTTCCGGTGAGCGTCTGCAAACACTAATGGACGAGCATTCCGTCAATTCCGAATGGGTAAACTCCTTAGGCGATGCCCTTGCATTGCCGGCAAACAGCCTTGCCATTGGTGTGTTTGGGATGGAAAGGGGATTTGTTCTGGCCTCTGCCGGTTTTGCGGTAATTTCTGAGCCGGATATTCTGGGCGAACGCCTTAGTCGTCCGGGAAAACGCAAAATAAGGGCGGAAAACTTTATTGCCGATATTTCAACCCTCGGCGAAGGCGATATGGTTGTCCACGCCGAACACGGTATCGCCCGCTTTGACGGACTTATGACAATAGAAGTTCAAGGCGCATCCCACGATTGCTTGCGTCTTGTTTACGCCGGTGACGACAAGCTTTTCCTGCCGGTAGAAAATATTGATATCATTACCCGCTTTGGCTCCGAAGGTACGGGCGCAAATCTGGACAAACTGGGCGGGGCATCATGGCAAGCCCGAAAAGCAGGGATGAAAAAACGTCTGCGCGACATGGCGGTCGAGTTGATAAAAATTGCCGCAGGTCGCGAGTTAAAAAATGCAGAGGTAATGGAGGTTGATATTGCTGCGTTTGACGAATTTCAATCGCGCTTTCCCTTTACCGAAACCACAGATCAGGCCCGGGCCATTTCCGATGTTGTGAGCGACCTTGGTTCAGGCAGGCCAACCGACCGCTTGGTTTGCGGCGATGTTGGCTTCGGCAAGACCGAGGTGGCGCTTCGGGCTGCTTTTGTTGCCGCCATGAGCGGACGTCAGGTAGCACTTGTGGTGCCGACAACGCTTTTGGCGAGGCAGCATTTTAGTCAATTCAAAGAACGCTTTAGCGGCTTTCCCATACGGGTTCGCCAGCTTTCAAGGCTTGTTTCGACAAGTCAGGCCAAGGAAACCAAGGCGGGTTTAAAAGACGGAACCGTCGATATTGTTGTGGGTACCCACGCGCTCCTGGCCAAGGATGTGGAGATTAAAAATATTGGCCTTTTGATAATTGACGAAGAACAGCATTTTGGGGTCAAGCACAAGGAACGCCTTAAAGCCATCAAGGACAATGTTCATGTGCTGACGCTGTCGGCCACGCCCATACCGCGAACCCTACAATTAGCGCTTAGCGGTGTTAGAAAAATGAGCCTTATCGCCACCCCGCCGGTTGACCGCCTTGCGGTTCGCACATTCATAACCCCGTTTGATCCGGTTGTGGTGCGTGAAGCAATAATGCGCGAACGCTTTCGCGGTGGGCAGACATTTTATGTTTGTCCGCGCATTAGCGATCAGGGGTATTTGTTAAAAACCCTTAAAGAACTGGTGCCCGAAGTACAGGTGGCGGTGGTTAGCGGGCAAATGCCCGCAAACGATTTGGAAGAAACTATCGGTTTATTCTATGAGGGCAAGTTCGATATATTGTTGGCCACCAACATTATTGAATCCGGGCTCGACCTTCCGCAGGTAAATACAATCATCATTCATCGGGCCGATATGTTTGGGCTTTCCCAGCTTTACCAATTGCGTGGCCGGGTAGGGCGTTCAAAAACCCGGGCCTATGCCTATCTTACATTGCCCGATGGAAAGGCGCTTACACCAGCTGCGGAAAAAAGACTTTCGGTTATGCAGTCACTAGATAGCCTTGGTGCCGGGTTCCAGCTCGCCAGTCATGATCTCGACATTCGCGGTGCCGGTAACCTTTTGGGCGAAGAGCAATCAGGCCACATTCGCGAAGTTGGTATTGAGCTTTATCAGCAAATGCTGGAAGAGGCCGTTGCCGAGGCCCGCGGTGGCAGCGAAGGCGGACGTGACGAAGATTACTCACCGCAGGTCGGTATCGGCATATCGGTCATGATACCGGAAAATTATGTTTCTGATTTGCATTTGCGGATGGATCTTTATCGCCGCATCGCAACCATTTCCGATGATAGCGAAGGCGAAACCTTTGCCGCCGAAATGATTGACCGTTTTGGCACGCTTCCGGATGAGGTTGAAAACCTGTTAAAGGTAGTATCCATAAAAAGACGCTGCCGCACGGCAAACATAGAAAAAATTGACGCCGGGCCAAAGGGGGCGGTTATTTCGTTTAAGGAAAATACATTTCCCAACCCCGAAGGATTGGTTGGGTTTATTTCCGAACAGGTCGGTACGGTAAAATTGAAACCTGATCATACATTGGTGTTAAAGCGTGCGTGGGATGGCGCGGATGAAAGGTTAAGGGGTGTAACCCGTTTGGTCGCCGAGCTTGCCGATGTGGCCCTAGTAAATAAGTAAGTAAATAAATAAGTAAATAAGTAAGTAAATAAATAAAACTAAATCGCGTGCTCTATTTGCACATTGGCGCTATCAAATAGTTTTGCCATTACCATTGGCGGTTGCGCACCCTGTAGGGCAAAGCGGTTATCAATTATGTAACAAGGAACACCGTTAATACCCAGCCTGTGGGCCTTGGCGTTTTCTTCCATTACCCAGCTGCTTTCTATTTTTCCATCAAGCGCTTCTTCAACCAGCTTTTTTTCAATTCCGGCATTTATTCCAATATCTAAAAGAACCTTAAAGTCACCAATATTCAGACCTTGGTTAAAAAATGCATGAAACAAAAGCTCTACTACCTTGCTGGCAGTATCCGCATCGGCATTATTTATTGCGGCAAAGCGAACAAGGCGGTGGGCATCAACCGTTGATGGTGTTTGATTAATATCATCAAACTGAAATTCTATTTCTTCTGATTGGCCAAACTCTTCAAGCGCGCCCAACAGGCGGCGAACCCTGGCTTCGGAGCCGAACTTACCCAAAAGGTAGTCACCCCGTTTCATTCCCTGTTGTGGCATATCGGGATTTAATAAAAATGGTCGCCAACTAAGCGTCGCCCTAATATTGGGGCGAAGCGCCAGAGCCTGCTCCATCCGGCGCTTGCCGATATAGCACCACGGACAAATAGGGTCGAAATAGGCATCTATATGCATGGAATGTATTTTCATCCTTTAATGGGTATAATGGTAGCTCAAATCGAAACAAAAGGGGATATACCGTGACACCTAAAACCGATGCGCTTTTGCCCGAGGATGTGGGGGCCAAAGACGGCAGGGCGC
>DAOWFT010000080.1 GCA_030637845.1 Thalassospiraceae bacterium | reverse complement strand
TTAGTTAACCATTGTGAGCGAGGATTCGCTCTATGGCTGACATATCTAGATTTTCATCCTCAACCACATCCCGGACCAATGTTGCGCAGGCGGCACTCGATGCGCGCGCCCGTAAGAGTGCGCAAAAAGGTCAAAACGAAAATGGCACAGCTGGCGTATTCCGCATTGCCGATGCACCGGCATCAAACAAATCGGCAGCTCCGGCCCACAAAGGATATCTTGATCAAGAAGAAGTATCGTTTCGCGCCCGGGTTATGAATCAGGACGAGACCCCGGAAAATATTCGCGCCCTAGCCCGCCTCAAACGCACGTTTGATTCCGGCCAGCCATTGCGCGGAGATGTACCGCGGGGGTACTATCTAAATCTCAGAGTTTAAAAACCCCTATCCTGCAGGAGCCACTCTATGGCAAATCATGCCGAAATAGCCGCCAATTTATTGCGCAATGCCGCTATCTTTTTTCGCGATATTGGCGGGCAAAATCCCGAACTAAAAGAACAGATGGAAGTAAATGCCCGCACCTATGATGCAGTTGCAGATATGGTTCAGTCAAATCCACATGGGGAAATGCCACTTTCCAACGACGACACAGCTGTTGGTGAAAACAAAGACGGCTAATAGCTAGGTTAATTTTCCAGACCCATAAGACTTTTTGAAAAATCATCCGCTTTAAATGATTTGAGGTCATCAACCCCTTCGCCAACGCCCAATGCGTACACCGGCAATTTAAATTTATCAGCCAGCGCAACCACAACACCACCCTTGGCGGTTCCGTCGAGCTTGGTCATCGCTAGCCCGGTTACACCGACCATTTGTTTAAAGGTCTCAACCTGAGAATGGGCGTTTTGTCCAACGGTTGCGTCGAGCACCAACAAAACATCGTGGGGAGCGCTTTCATCTATTTTTTTTATAACCCTGACAATTTTTTCTAATTCTTTCATTAGGTTAGTCTTGTTTTGCAAGCGTCCGGCGGTATCTATTAAAAGCACATCAATATTTTCTTCTCGGGCCCGGGTAAGTGCATCAAACGCAAGCGACGCCGAATCAGAACCAATGGCGCTGGCTATAACTGTTGAATTTGTTCTCTCGCCCCAAACCTGAAGCTGCTCTATGGCGGCGGCGCGAAATGTATCGCCGGCTGCCAGCATTACCTTTTTGCCTTCGTCTTTGAATTGTTTAGCCAGCTTACCGATGGTTGTTGTTTTTCCGGCCCCGTTAACACCACAAACAAGAACCACATGAGGTTTTAATGATGCATCAATTTCCAGTGGCCGTGTTACCGGTTTAAGTATCTTTTCAATTTCGCTGGCCAATGCTTCGCGTATTTCTTGTGCGCTTATTTCCTTGTCAAACCTTGTGCGTTTTAGCTCGTTCACCAATGCGCCCGCAGTTTGCGCGCCCATATCCGACATAATCAGAATGTCTTGTAGCTCTTCCAGCAATGGCCCATCCAGCTTGCGCTTAGCCGTGAACAGATTGCCAATGCCGTCGGTAATTTGCGCCGAAGAACGTCCCAGACCGGATTTAAGTTTATCAAACCAGCTCATTATAAAATTACCCGACCCAAAAGCTGTCCGTCGCTTGTGCCATCAATTTCTACTTTAACGATTTCACCCGGCGTTTGTTCAGTGCTTAATTTAATCGGGGCAAAGCATTCGCTCCGGGCGGTGCCGGGTTTTTCTACCAGCACGGAAATTATTTTACCGACCATACCTTCAAGGCGTTTTTTTAACTGTGTCTCACCCAATGCCCTTAATTTTTTTGCCCGGGCTTTTATGGTTGCGCCATCAATTTGTGGCATTTTTTCAGCCGGGGTTCCGGGCCGGGGCGAATAGGGGAATACATGGAAATAATCCAAGCCCAATTGAAGCGCCCCCCTAATGGTATTTTCGGCCATGGCATCGGTTTCGGTTGGGAAACCGGCAATAATATCCGCGCCCAAGGCCATATCCGGGCGGGCAGTTTTCAGCCGCCCCACCACCTCAAGCACAAGCTCTGGGTTGTGGCGACGCTTCATCCGTTTCAAAACCATGTCGTCCATGGCCTGCAAGCTAAGATGCACATGGCCCATCAGCCGTGGTTCGGTTGCGAAAAGCTCTATAACCCGTTTATCAATTCTGGCCGGGTCAAGTGAGCTAAGGCGCAGGCGGGCAAGGTCTGGAACTTCGCGTAAAACGGTTTCAATAATATCAGAAAGAGCCACATCTTCGGCGATGTCATCACCATAGGCGGCGATATCAACGCCGGTCAGGACAATCTCGTTGTAGCCTTGGCGCTCAAGTTTTTTAACCTGGGCGATAATATCTGCAAGCGCTACCGCCCGGTTATGTCCGCGGGCGGTTGGAATAATACAAAAGGTGCAGGTGTTGTCGCAGCCCTGCTGCACCATTACAAATGCCCGCGCCCGGCCCTCGAGCCCGCTTACTAAATGTCCGCTGGTTTCACGTATGGTTGAAATATCCGAAACACAAATGCTGCTGCCATCACCATCATTGTCATCGCCATTACCCAAAAGCGTTTCGGCGAAAAGTTTTTCTGCATTGCCGACGACGCGGTCAACCTCAGCCATTTTGGCAAAGCGTTCAGGGTCAAGCTGGGCAGCACATCCGGTAACTATAATTCTGGCATCGGGATTTTCCCGGGCCAAGCGGCGGATTGTCTGGCGGGCCTGTCTTTCGGCCTCAGCCGTTACCGCGCAGGTATTTACCACCACCGCATTTGGGGTGCCGGCCTTGATTAGCTGTTCGCGCATGACTTCTGATTCAAGCGTGTTAAGACGACAGCCAAGGGTTACAATTTTTGGTGCGGCGTTCATTTTTTAACTACCTAATAGTGCCAGCCAATAACAACGGGTCCAGCTCGCCCGTAAAGCTGCGGGATACCGGGCCGGTCATAAGGATGTTGTTATCTGCCAGCCATTCAATTCTTAAAACTCCGCCATCAAGCACCACATCGGCACTGCGTTCGCTCAAACCCCGGCGGACTGCCGCTACCAATGCGGCGCAGGCACCGCTTCCGCAGGCTTGGGTTATGCCGGCAGCGCGTTCCCATACCCGCATGCGAATACGATCGGGCGATAAAATCTCGATCACTTCTACGTTGGTGCGTTCAGGAAAAAATTTATGGTTTTCTATTTTTGGGCCGATGGCGGCGAGGTCTATTGCCGCAACGTCATCAACAAAAAATACCGCATGGGGATTGCCGACATTTACGCCCACCGGATCGCTCAACCCATCAACGCTTAATGGAAGGTGCAGTGTATCGCAGGCCTCGGCCACCGGGATATCACGCCAATCGAGTCGGGCCGGACCCATATCGACAGTATAAAGCCCGCCTTCACCTTTTTCGCTATCAAGCAGCCCCGATATGGTTTCGACTACCGCGTGGTCTGTTGCATTTTCATCCATCAAAATAGAGGCAACGCATCTGGTCGCGTTTCCGCAGGCACCGGCTTCCAATCCGTCGGGGTTATATATGCGCATGAACACATCGGCCACGTCCGCTTTGGCCGGTTCCATAACAATCAATTGGTCACAACCGATGCCGCCCCGCCTATCGGCGATGGCGCGTCTGGCCGCAGGTGGCGGGGTATCGCCCCCATCACGACGGTCAAGGATGACGAAATCGTTGCCGAGCCCGTGCATCTTTATGAAAGCAAGTTCTGTCATGAGGGCATTATATGAGCCCAAACACGTTTTAAGTCCAGTCGCACCGCCTATTTGAACTGGCTTATCCGTCTTCTTCTGCGCCCAATTCATCTGCCAACTCTGTGGCCATTTCTTTGGTTAATTCTGTGGCTAAAAGCCGGGCCACAATTTTTGCATCACCCCTGAGATCACCCGCCTTGGCTGCTTCAAGTGAGTTCAGCAGGTAATCAATATCATTTTTTATATTTTCTGTTTCCGAGCCGGTTTCCGACATTATGTCGCCGAGCCCCATATAGAAATAATCGATACCAATGCCGGTTATTTCGCCAACGCGGTAAAGGTGGGATGCGTAAATGCGCTGGTTCCCCCGCTCCAGCCGACCAATTGTGCCGGGGCCAAGGCCTATCTGGCGGTCCAATTCACACGCGCTGATATCCAGCACCCGGCGAAGTACACGTAACCGCCTTGCGAATACGGCCTCGGCCGGGCCGAATACGGCCTCGGCCGGGCCTGCGGCGGCTAGCTTGTCTTTGGCGCGGACAGGGTCTGGCTCTGAATCGCTATTATTTTGTTTTTTGCTCAAGACGGCGTATTCCCACTTTTTATGGGTTATTGTTATATTCTTATGGGTTATCATTGTATTCTATGGATTCTTTTTTAAAACACAATCATTAATAGCATTAATAATAAATTACCCGCCGGAATAGCTGGGTATTAATTTTAAAATTGATTGGGTTTTTTATAGAAATGCACGCTTAAGCAGCAAAAATCACTTTTTATTCTTGGCTATTTCGTCATCGGCTATTGATTTGACCAGCTGGAATACCTGCTGGCGCACGGCTGGGCTGTCTATGCGGAAATAATTGTGTACCAGCTTGATGGATTCCGGCTCCGACATGGGGTCGTGGGTTTTTTCAGCTTTTTTGCCTTCGCTTTTGCCATGGCTAAACCCATCCTGGGCATCCTCTGAAAGCCCTGCGGAAACACCTTTGGGCAGGGCTTCAAAAAAATACGCAACCGGTACATCCAGTGCATCCGCCAGCCGGAACAGGTTGCTGGCGCCAATCCGGTTGGTGCCGTTTTCGTATTTCTGGATTTGTTGAAAGGTAACACCCAGTTTTTTACCAACATCGGACTGGCTGATGCGCATGCCTACACGCCGGGTGCGTAGGCGCTTTCCAACGTGTGAATCAACCGGATCGGGTTCTTCGCGTGGGGGCCTTCTGCTCATTATAGTCCTTAGGGGGGCTGTTATTTTGCTTAATTATTGAAACTTATATTACAGGGTTATTGTTATTGATATAATTAATTCAAATATACACGCATATATTACATTGTAAGGCCTTAATGTATGCCGAATCCAGCCATATTTTTCTAATATTTGCCCATATTGACACCAGTATTGACTTAAACACCGCCCACGCCTAGATTGCCGTCCGTTCCAGTAAGCCTTGGGCATTTGTTGCGCTTTGAGGAGTGCCGCCAGTCTGCGAGTTTCGCACGCTGGCGCGTTTGGCGTTTGGCTGGATTTGAGTTTTAACCAAGGGTTTTTTGAACCAATGTTTGCGAATTTGAGCGAAAAACTAGGCAGTATCCTTGATGGCTTGACCAAGCGTGGCCGCCTGGGCGAAGCCGACGTCGATGCCGCCTTGGGCGAAGTTCGCCTTGCGCTGCTTGATGGCGACGTGTCGCTGAGCGTCGTAAAGGATTTTATTGCCCGGGTTCGCTCCGCCGCCCTTGGCGAAGACGTGTTGCGCTCGGTTACGCCGGGGCAAATGGTCATCAAAATTGTTCATGACAATCTGGTTGAAATGCTGGGCGCCGAGCCAGAACCCCTTCGGGTTCATGGCAATCCACCAAATGTTATTTTGATGGTTGGTCTGCAGGGTTCCGGTAAAACCACCACATCTGCAAAAATTGCAAAACGCCTGACCCAATTCGACAAGAAAAAAGTCTTGATGGCGTCATTAGATATTTACCGCCCGGCCGCCCAGCAACAATTGGCGCAATTGGGCGAGCAGACGGAAATAACAACACTGCCCATCGTGTTTGGTGAACGCCCGGTGGCAATCGCCAAGCGTGCATTAAAAGTTGGCGCAACCGAAGCCTATGATGTTGTCATCCTTGATAGTGCCGGACGCCTGCACATTGACAAGGAACTGATGGACGAAGTGGCCGATGTGAGCAAGGCCGTAAACCCATCTGAAACCTTGTTGGTAACAGACGCCATGACCGGACAAGACGCGGTCAACGTCGCGCGCGAATTTAAGGAAAAAATCGGTATAAGCGGCATCGTTCTAACTAGGGTTGATGGCGATGCCCGCGGCGGTGCGGCATTGTCGATGAAGGCCGAAACCGGCGCACCGATAAAATTCCTTGGTGTTGGCGAAAAACTAGACCAGCTAGAAGTGTTTGATGCCCGCCGTGTTGCCGGTTCCATTTTGGGTCAGGGCGATGTGGTCGGTCTGGTTGAGCGCGCATCACAGGTTATCGAACAAGAAGACGCCGAAAAAACAGCGAAAAAAATGCTCAAAGGTTCGTTCACCCTTGGCGATATGGCAGACCAGCTAGGTCAGCTGCGCAAGATGGGCGACCTCAAAGGCCTGATGGGCATGATGCCCGGCATGGGCAAATTAAAAAACCAGATAAAAGACGCCAACGTAAGCGACGGCGCCATCGGCAAGCAGCAGGCGATTATCCTGTCGATGACAAAAAAAGAACGAAACAACCACAAGCTTTTAAACGGCTCACGCCGTAAACGCATTGCCGCCGGGGCCGGGGCCACGGTGCAGGAAGTAAACCGCCTCATCAAACAGTTCGACATGATGAACAAGATGATGAAAAAGGCAGGAAAAATGGGAAAAAAAGGCGGGGGAATGTTTCCGCCGGGAATGATGGGCGGCGGTACGCCACCCATGCCCCCGTTTAGATAATTTTTAGATATTCGAACAATTTTTTTAACAAACACCAAGACAAACATTAAGACAAACACAAATAGACAAATAAGGACAAAACAACATGTCGATTAAAATAAGACTTTCAAGGGGTGGTGCTAAAAAACGCCCTTACTACCGTATCGTTGTTGCCGACACCCGCAGCCCGCGTGATGGCCGCTACATCGAACGGGTTGGCACCTACAACCCAATGCTAGCCAAAGACGATGCCGCCCGCGTAACGCTGGTTGAGGATCGCATCAAGCATTGGTTGAGCGAAGGGGCAAAACCTTCCGACCGCGTTCATCGTTTTCTTGCCGGTGCCGGCATTATGGAAGCGCGCGTCATTCCAACCCAGACCAAGAAGGACAAGCCAAAGCAACGCACCCTTGAACGTCTGAAAGAACGCGAAGAAAAAGCCAAGGCTAAACTCGAAGCCGCCGCAGAAGCAGCCGCAGCCCCAGCCCCAGCCCCAGCCGAAGAAGCTCCAGCAGAAGCGCCTGCAGCCGAAGAAGCAGCTGAGGAAAAGTCCTAAGGGTTAATCCCTTGGACTTTATGCGTAACTAAGGTGAACAAGCTTGACCCGGCAACTGATGAAAGCCTGCTTTTGGTGGGTGTCGTGGGCGCAGCCCGCGGGCTCAAGGGCGAGGTCAGGATAAAAAGCTTTACCGCTAATCCAGCTGATATTGGATCTTATGGTGAGCTTACGGATGAAGCCGGTAATGCTTGTTACAAAATAAAGGTAACAGGCAAACATAAAGAAAGCGTGCTGGCACGCATCGAAGGCGTAGAAGACCGCACAGCGGCAGAAAAAGTTCGTGGTTTAAAGTTGTTTGTCCGCCGCGAACAAATGCCAAAGCTAGAGAAAGATGAATTTTATTTCTCAGAGCTTGTCGGTCTAGATGCGGTGCTGGTGGATGGAAAAAAATGGGGCCGGGTTGTATTGGCCGATGATTTTGGCGCCGGCCCGGTTCTGGAAGTGGTGCTTGCGTCAGGTAAAAATGAAATGGTGCCATTCACCCTTGATGTGGTCCCAGAGGTAGATTTGGAAAAAGGCCTGATCGTGGTAATCCCGCCAGAAGGATTGCTGGTCAGGCCAGAAGACGAAGAACAAGAACAAGAAGGAGAAACAAAGGAAGCCCAGTCGTGAGTAGTGCATCAATTAAGCAGTGGCAGGCAACCGTTCTGAGCCTTTATCCGGAAATGTTCCCCGGGCCTCTGGGTGGATCGCTCTCAGGGACGGCACTGGAAAAAGGGCTGTGGCGGCTAGAATCGGTGGACATTCGCGGCTTTGCAAGCGATAAACACCGCACCGTTGACGATAGCCCCTTGGGCGGCGGCCCCGGAATGGTACTGCGTCCCGATGTGGTTGATGCGGCCATCCGAAAAACACAGGAAAATCAAAAGGTTAAGACACCGTTGATTTACCTGACACCCCGCGGAAAACCGCTAACCCAAGAAAGGGTGCGGGATTTGGCAAAAGGCCCCGGCGTAACATTGCTGTGCGGGCGTTTTGAAGGGGTCGATGAAAGGGTGCTGGAAAGGCACGCCGTG
>DAOWFT010000194.1 GCA_030637845.1 Thalassospiraceae bacterium | reverse complement strand
TGATGCCAATAAGGACGCGCTTCATTTGCGCATTCCCGTTAATCGATTTTCTTGAAAATCAATGAGGCGTTGGTTCCGCCAAACCCGAATGAATTTGACAGGGCCGCACGCACCGGGCGTTCCTTGGCGGTTTTGGCAACAAGATCGATATCGCAACCTTCATCCGGATTTTCAAGATTAAGCGTGGGCGGAACGATGCCATTATTTATCGCAAGAATGGAAAATATTGCTTCAACCGCACCGGCCGCACCCAGCAAATGACCGATGGCAGACTTGGTTGATGACATGGAAATATCATTTACCGAATTACCAAATGCACGCTTAACCGCGGCCAATTCAATAACATCGGCCATGGTTGAGGTGCCGTGGGCATTAACATAGTCAATGTCTTCCGGGTTCATTTCAGCACGCTTCATTGCCGCTGTCATGCAACGGTAGGCCCCATCGCCATCGGGCGTGGGTGCGGTAATATGATAGGCGTCGCCCGACATGCCATATCCTGCTATTTCAGCATAAATCTTGGCACCGCGCTTTTTTGCATGTTCATATTCTTCCAACACCACCGCACCGGCACCTTCGCCCATAACAAACCCGGCGCGGTCACGGTCCCATGGGCGCGAGGCTTCGGTTGGGCGATCGTTATAGCTGGTATTAAGCGCCCTGGCTGATGCAAAACCGGCCAGACCCAAACGACAAACTGCGGCCTCGGCACCGCCTGCCACCATTACATCGGCATCGCCCCACATTATAAGACGCGCAGCATCACCAATGGCATGGGCCCCGGTTGAACACGCGGTAACCACCGAATGATTTGGGCCTTTGTAGCCGTGATTGATGGAAACGTGGCCGGAAATAAGGTTAATAAGACTGGCCGGAATAAAAAACGGTGAAAGCCTGCGCGGGCCACCGCCTTCTTCGGCATTGACGGTTATTGCACCGTTATCAATGGTTTTAAGCCCGCCAATACCGGAACCCAGAAGCACACCGGTGCGATAGGCATCTTCGTCTGATTTTAGCTCCCATCCGGAATCTTTAATTGCTTCTTCGGAAGCCGCTATACCAAAGACGATAAAGTCATCCACCCGACGGCGTTCTTTGGGCGTTACATAGTCGCCAAAATTGAACTGCCCGGGACCTTCGCCCAACGGCACCTGCCCTGCGATTTTTGCGGCAATATCGCTAACGTCAAAATCTTCGATGGATCCGATGCCGGACTTGGCTGCAATCAGATTATCCCATGTCGTCTTGACGCCGTTACCCAACGGCGAAACAACACCTAGTCCGGTCACAACCACACGCTTCATGGCCACACTCTTCATGGATAATGCCCCTCACAAGATTAGCTCAAAGCCAGGCTCAAACGAAAAAGACAAAAAGATATCCGAATGCTATACGGGAAACTTTTTGCCTTTAAACGATATCTGTCTTTTAAGAGTTAGCGCTAATGAAAGTAATTGCATCCTTGATGGACAGAATTTTTTCTGCGGCATCATCAGGAATTTCACAACCGAATTCTTCTTCAAAAGCCATAACAAGCTCAACTGTGTCAAGGCTATCAGCGCCGAGATCGTCAATGAAGCTGGCACCTTCGACAACTTTTGCTTCGTCTACACCAAGGTGCTCAACGACGATCTTTTTTACGCGCTCTGCGACATCACTCATAATTGTAAATCCTCAAATAAAAGGTTGGTAAAAAACGAAAATAGTACTTCTGAATTTCGTATCAAATGGTAAGCCTAAATTATATGTAAGATAGCACCCGACCGTACAGCCCGGCACCCATCAATCATTCAGCTAATTAACATACTTTATACCTCAAAACCAGCCTGCAAAACCCCTGTTTATCCCCATTTTTTAAGAAACAGGGATAAGCCTAGATCATCGCCAGCCCCCCGTTAACATGAATTGTCTGGCCCGTTACATAGCCCGATTCGCTACTTGCGAGAAAGGCCACGGCGGCGCCTATGTCTTCTGGCTGACCCATTGTTCCCGATGGAATATTCTTGGTAATTGCCGCTTTCTGGTCATCGCTCAATACATCGGTCATGGGCGATACTATAAAGCCCGGAGCCACACAATTGACCGTTATGCCCCGGCTGGCGACCTCTTGAGCCATTGATTTGCTCATACCGATAAGGCCTGCCTTGGTGGCGGCATAGTTGGCCTGTCCGGCATTGCCGGTAACGCCGACAACCGACGTTATGTTTATAATTCGGCCAGAACGCTGCTTCATCATGCCCCTGAGCGATGCCCGGATAAGCCTGAACGCGGACGTAAGGTTTACATCCATGACCACCTGCCAGTCTTCGTCCTTCATGCGCATGGCCAGTGCATCGCGAGTAAGGCCAGCGTTATTGACCAAAATATCAAGACCACCCATGGCGGCGGCGGCGGCGTCAATAAGTTTTTCCGCAGCACCCTCATCACCAAGGCGGGCTACACAAACGTGAGCGCGTTCACCTAATTCTTTTTGTAGTTCTTCGAGTGCGTCCGTGCGTGTGCCCGAAAGGACAACCTCGGCACCACAGCTGTGAAGCGTGCGCGCAATGGCCCCGCCGATGCCGCCCGAAGCGCCGGTTACGAGTGCTTTTTTTCCACCAAGATCGAACATCTTTTCCCCCTAGAAATAAGGTTTATCTTATAGGCTCAGGACAAATGCGTCGATATCCTCAGGGCCGCAAATGGAAACCCCGACCATCTCGCTATCTATTCGCCGTACAAGCCCTGAAAGAACCTTGCCCGCGCCGACTTCTACTAATTGGTTAATTCCCAATGACTTCATTGTCAAAACGCTTTCACGCCACCTGACCGTGCCGGTAACCTGACGAACAAGCAGGTCACGGATTTGGTCGGGATCGCTAACCGGTTCGGCGGTAATGTTAGCAATCACCGGCACTATGGGTGATTTAATATCTGCCTCAGATAGCACGCTGGCCATTACATCGGCGGCGTCGCTCATCATGGCGCAATGAAATGGTGCCGAAACCGGAAGCATAATCGCACGCTTTGCCCCCATTTCCTTGGCTATTTCGGCGGCGCGTTCAACTGCTGCCTTAGCGCCAGACACAACAACCTGCCCCGGGGCGTTATCGTTTGCCGGCGAACATACCTCAGCCTCGCTTGATGCCTTGGTGCAAACCTCAACCGCGGTGTCCCAATCAAGGCCCAGCAGCGCTACCATGGCCCCGGCACCAACCGGAACCGCTTTTTGCATTGCCTGACCACGGGTGCGCAACAGCTTTGCCGCAACCGTTATTGAAAATGCGCCGCTTGCCGCCAGTGCTGAATATTCGCCAAGCGAATGTCCGGCCACGTGTGATACATGGGTTTTTATATCAAAACCCTTTTCCTCCATCACCCGCATGGCGGCCATGGATACCGCCATTAATGCCGGTTGGGTGTTGTGGGTCAGGGTAAGCTGCTCTTCTGGCCCGTCGAAAATAACCTTTGAGAGCTTTTCGCCCAGCGCATCGTCTACTTCGTCAAACACCGCGCGGGCTGAAGCGAACCCGTCATATAATGACTTGCCCATTCCGACGGACTGAGAACCTTGTCCGGGAAAAACCAGTGCACGGGTCATTTGTTGGATTCCTTGATTATTTTAAGAGATATAACGTTGGCCCGAGGGATACACGCGCATAAGCCTGAGTTCAAGCCAAAATAAATCAAATAATTTGCCCAAAGGATGCAAAGAGTTGATGATTTTACCCCCCAAGATTGCTAACCTCGGGGGATAATGGAAATTGCATTTACCATCGTCATTGGATTCTTTTTTGTTGCGAGCGCTATCGCTTTGTATTTGTTTGCTTTTTCACGAAATGATGGCGATAAAAACAACTCCGACGGACCGACCTGATAGCATTTTAGCTAATCTATTTTTGGCCTGTTTCATCACAAATCGATAAAACCCCAATAAACCACCAGTACTTGCTTGCATTGTGGCGCCGAATGGGTATATTTCGCGCCTTCAACTCCTTGCCGGGATAGATGTCTTTCCCGGCTATGCCCACCGTCTTTTACAGGCATTAGACGACTGGGATGAGAAAATCCGGAAGGGGACTATATATGCCTTATTACGAAAGCGTACTTATTGCGCGTCAAGACCTGTCTACCCAACAAGTAGAAGCCATGGCAGAACAATTTGCCGGTGTTATCCAAAGTGGCGGTGGCAAGGTTGCTAAAAACGAATATTGGGGCCTAAAGCCCCTGGCCTATCGCATCAAGAAAAACCGCAAGGGCCATTATCATCAGCTCACAATCGACGCACCGGCGGCTGCCGTTCAGGAAATGGAACGTCAAATGCGCCTGAACGAAGATTTGTTGCGCCACCTTACCGTGCGCACCGACGAATTGAACCTTGAGCCCAGCATCATGATGCAAAAGCCCAGCCGCGACGATCGTCCGCGCCGGAGTAACTTTGAGCGTAATGACAAAAATAGTGGCGACAGCTCTGCCAAAAAGGGAGATGAATAATGGGACGTAGACCTTTTTTCCGTGGTCGCAAAAGCTGCCCGTTTGCAGGCGAAAACGCGCCCAAGATTGATTTCCGCGATACCAGACTTCTGGGACGCTACATTTCAGAGCGTGGCAAAATTGTACCTTCACGCATCACTACTGTTTCGGCAAAAAAGCAGCGCGAACTAGCCAAGGCTATCAAGCAGGCTCGTTTTCTTGGTCTTTTGCCTTATGTTGTTAAGTGATTAGCGTTTAAGTAATCATTAGGCCCCGGCTTATGGAATCGAAGCACATACTAATTTCTGTAATTGCCGGGCTGTTAAGCGCAATGTTATCGCTGGCGTTTATGTCGGGAGATGCGGTTAGCGTTTTCTTTCTGGTTTATCTGGTTCCGCTTCCCATGCTTTTGGTGGGGTTGGCACTAGGGTCCAGAGCAACATTGGTAGCTGCGGGTGCGGGAACGGCCATCAGCTTTGGTGTTGGCGCAGCAGGAGCTGCAATGTTTGCGGTTCTGCATGGGTTGCCAGCATGGGCAATAGCCATGATGGCGCTGACCAAGACAGACCCGACCGTGGCAAAAAGAGGCCGCGATGTTGAGGAAGAGTTACCCGGCCGCGAGGCCAATGTTCCGGGGTTACCGGAGCGACCACGTAATTATGACGTGGGTGCAGTTAAGTCGGAACCAAACCCCGATAGGGGATGGTTTCCAGCAGGAAGCATTGTCGTATGGGTTGCGATAATTGCTTGTGTTTACATGGCGGTTTCTTCCGCCTTTTTAGGCGGCGACCTTAGGGGAGCCGTTGTTAAATACATTTCGGGGCTGTTTGAAATTATAGCCACGAACCAGGACGTAGATGTACGTCTTGCTGCAACCAGTATGTTGGCGGATTTTTTCCCCGGCATGGTGGGTGCGTTTTGGGTTTTAATGCTGGGCGTAAATACTGTTTTCGCTCAGGGGTTGCTGGCCAAGGGAAAAATAAATCTCCGGCCCAGCCCAAGGATTAAGGAGCTCGTGCTCCCGGATTGGTCTTCATGGGCCTTGGTAGGCATCGCCGTATTGGCGCTGTTTGGCCCCGGGGAAGTTGGTTATTTAGGCCGCAACCTGTTTGTGGTTTTGGTAATACCCTACTTCTTTCTTGGTCTTGCCGTGGTACATGTGCTGGCCGGTAGTTTGCGCTTTCCCGGATTTTTGCTGGGAGCAATTTATGCAGTAACTCTTGCTACCGGATGGTTTGCTCTGGTAGTTGGTGGAATTGGAATTTTAGAACAATGGGTCGGTCTTCGCCGGCGAATAGTTAAGCCGCAAGAAGGCTAGGAGGAAGTAAAGATGGAAGTAATTTT
>DAOWFT010000138.1 GCA_030637845.1 Thalassospiraceae bacterium | reverse complement strand
TAAGCTCGCTTACGCTGGCCCAGCTTGCCTACGGTCTGGGCCTTGCACCCAACGCAGACGACATTTCACCCGGTGGTAATGCGTGGCAGGCGCGTTTTAAATCTGCACTGGATCGCTCCACCGATGGCTGGAATAAAGGCGTGGCATTTTTATTTAGGGCCTAGGGGTGGCACGCCTTATTAATGGGCGAGGGATAGAGCGCCTTATTTTATGGGCGAGGGATAGAGCGCCTTTATTAATGGGCGAGGAGTAGGGCGCCTTTATTCAGCGGCTTCGGAAATTTTATTAGTTCTGGCGTTGTATGGATTTTTGCCAACCCATTTACGCACAAAATCCACAAACGTTTTATCCTGCTTTTCCGGCAACATCACTTTTAATGTTACGTATTGGTCGCCGCTGCGGCCATCGCTGGTTTTTATTCCGCGACCCTTGAGGCGCAGGCGGGTGCCGCTGTTGGAATTTTCAGGAACCTTCAGCGAAACAGTGCCATGAATTGTTTCGGCTTCTATCCGCCCGCCCAGAACGGCCTCGTCAATGCCAACCGGGATTTCTGAAAAAATATCCATTTCCTTGCGGCTGAATTGCGCATCGGGTGATACTTTAATTTCCACCAACGCATCGCCATCGCTGCCGCCGCAGGTGCCGTTCATTCCCTGACCTTTTAGCCGGAGAACCTGACCGTCTTTAGTCGCCGCCGGGATGGATACTTTTAATGACTTGTTATTTGCCATACGCACGGTTTTGTTTACGCCAAGGGCGGCTTCAATAAACGGAACCTGCAAGGTGTAGGTTACATTTGCGCCATTGGTTTTGCTGTATGGTTTTTTCTGCCTGTCCCTGAAGAACTGCTCAAACCTGCTTTTGCTACTTTTGGCCGTTCTGTTTGACGGCTTGGCGCCAAAACCATCGCTGTGCGTTTTTTTATCATTGCCATTTGCGTCTATTTCTCCGGCATCGAATTTTTTACGCCTTGCCGGATTTGAAAGTATGTCATACGCGCCTGATATTTCCTTGAAGCGGTTTTCGGCTAGCGTATCACCGGGTTTTGAATCCGGGTGGTTCTCGCGGGCAAGGCGGTGGTATTCCTTTTTAATGGATCCCGGGCTTGCGTTTTTAGGTACGCCTAGAATGCTGTATGGGTTACGCATTGATTATTATTTCTTTCTTCTAAGCATTGGGTTCGCGAACAACCTGCCACGATCCGTCTTCGTTACGGCACGCAGTTCCGGTTGCGGTGCTTTCCCCATCATCGGTAAATACGGTTGTTTCAAAATCACGGCAGTCTTCACCGGTTTTTGCTTGCTCATAGGTTTCGCCGGCTCTTGCGCTACCGTTGTTTCCGCTTTCAGGGTTTGACCAACCTGAATCTTTATTCGGTTCGCCATTTTTAAGCGCATCGTCGAGGGTGGCCGCAGCCATTTGTCTGTCGCGTTCGGTCAGGCGTCTGGCAATTTCATCACCCATAATGGCACCTAAGCCCGCACCCAATGCGATGGATGCCGTCTTGCCGGAGCCACTACCAAATTTTGATCCTATTATTCCACCCAAGACACCGCCCAAAACAGCACCGGCCTGACGCGAGCCGCTTTCATTGTTCGCACACCCGCCGAGCATCGAAGCCGTCACCAATACCAGTAACGCTTTTTTTATTGCCCCATGGCTCGTGCCTGACTTTTGTGTCATCTAATTATTCCCTGTTTTAAGTCCGTAAATGCTCAAATTTTATGGGTTAACCCCAGAGGTTACCCCTAAATCCTTACTAAAAATTAACGATAGCGGCCATCATGCCCGCAATCGTTTGGTTTCAATTGGTTATGTGGGTAAAATCAGTATAATCTGCCTAAGTTGACACCACTTTTTAAGCGACTGGAAGCACCCATGAACGCCACCCCGGCCACAGAAGACCCAATCAAGATTTTTGAAAATTGGCTTGGTGAAGCAGAAAAAAGCGAACCCAATGATCCCACGGCCATGACGCTGGCAACGGTTAACGCGGGTGGTGTGCCTCAGGCACGCATGGTGCTGCTTAAAGGTGTGGATGAGAGCGGTTTTGTTTTTTACACCAATCTGGGTTCAGGCAAGGCCGATGATCTATCACACAACCCGGCGGCGGCATTGGTATTTCATTGGAAAAGTCTTCGCCGGCAGGTTCGCATAAGCGGCCCGGTTGAACAGGTCAGCGAGGCTGAGGCCGATGAATATTTTGCATCAAGGCCCAGGGATTCACGCATCGGGGCATGGGCATCAAAACAATCGCAGCCATTGGAGGGAATGTTCGAGCTAGAGGCAAGGGTCGTCAAGTTCGCCGCTAAATATGCAGTAGGTGATATTCCCCGACCCAAGTTCTGGTCAGGGTTTCGCGTTATACCTAAAACAATTGAGTTTTGGTCTGATCGCCCGTTTCGCCTGCACGAACGCGAGGTCTTTAACAAAACCGATGATGGCTGGTCGACCCAGCGTATTTATCCGTGAGAAAATAAATAAATGCCCAATCATAATAATTATAACAATGATATTGCGCTTGACCGTGAAAGCTCGGCCCGGCTTATGCGTATTGCTACCTATGTGGCGGTCGGGGTTGCGGGGTCGCTGGTATCAATAAAGTTTTTTGCGTGGCTTACGACAGATTCCGTAAGCCTGCTTTCAACAATGATTGATTCTCTGCTTGATGTTGCAGCATCAACTGTAAACCTGTTTGCAATCCGCCATGCCCTGCAGCCAGCCGATGAGGAGCATCGTTTTGGCCATGGCAAGGCAGAGGCCCTGGCCGGCATCGCTCAGGCGGCATTTATTTCAGGTTCGGCAATGTTTCTTTTATTAGAGGCGATTGACCGGATATTCCACCCCCGCACCATTGAGAGTTTTTCGTTGGGCTATACGGTGATGGTTATATCCATCATCGCAACGCTGGGGCTTGTTATGTTTCAGCGTTACGTTGCCAAAAAAACCGGGTCACTGGCAATTGCCGCAGACTCGGTGCATTACAAAATGGATATATTGGTAAATATAAGCGTTATTTTGTCTTTGTATTTGGTTAGTGAGTTGGGTTGGGGTATTGCCGACCCGTTGTTTGCGGTTGGAATTGCCGGATACATACTTTACGGCGCTTACGAAATCGGAAGCGAAGCCTATCACGTGCTGATGGATCGTGAATTACCCGAAGAGGATCGCACCCAAATTCGCGAGATTGCGGTTTCGCATAATGACGTTATTGATATACACGACCTGCGCACCCGTTCATCGGGAAGCGATGTGTTTATTCAACTGCACCTTGAAATGGACCCCGAAATTACACTTGTTCGCGCCCACGACATTGCCGAAGAAGTAATGCATATGATTGAAAAGAAATTTCCGCGCGCAGAAGTCCTTACCCATCAAGACCCCCACGGGGTAGACGAGCAGGTAGCGTTCGACGACTAATGCCTAATGTGTGTACGCCTAAAGACCTATAAGCTCGGCGTGAACACCTTCGTTGGTTACCAGTTTTAATAGCTCTAGAGAATTTACGACATCTGGATTGTACCCAACAAAAAGCATATGCGGTTTACTGTCGTTGATAACCGCAGTCATTATGCCGTCTTTTGCCAAAACTACATCACGGATTT
>DAOWFT010000160.1 GCA_030637845.1 Thalassospiraceae bacterium | reverse complement strand
GCGTGGGCTTTGGAAACGCCGGCGGCAACCGTGCCGACGCCAACTTCGGAAACCAACTTGACCGAAATACGCGCAGTTGGGTTCACGTTTTTAAGGTCGTGAATAAGCTGGGCCAGATCCTCGATGGAATAAATATCGTGATGCGGTGGCGGTGAAATTAGCCCGACCCCCGGGGTTGAATGACGCAGGCGCGCAATCCATTCGTTTACTTTATGTCCCGGTAATTGTCCGCCTTCGCCCGGCTTAGCCCCTTGGGCCATTTTAATCTGGATGTCGTCGGCATTGACCAGATATTCAGCGGTAACCCCAAAACGACCAGACGCAACCTGCTTGATGGCAGAGCGCATGTTTTCGCCTTTTTCATTGGGGGTAAAGCGAATTGCTTCTTCGCCGCCTTCGCCGGTGTTGGATTTGCCGCCGATTTGGTTCATGGCAATAGCAATGTTGGTGTGGGCTTCCCACGAAATGGAACCAAAACTCATGGCCCCGGTGGCAAAGCGTTTGCAAATCTTGTCTATGCTTTCGACTTCGTTCAACGGTACCGGTTTGCCGGTGCCTTTTAATTCAAACAGGCCGCGCAGATACATCGCTTTTTTATCATGACCGTTCATGGCCGCTTCATAGCGGCGGTACTCGTCACGGTCACTTTTGCGCACCGCGTGTTGCAGTGATGCAATCGTTTCCGGTGTCCAGGCGTGGGCTTCGCCGCGCTGGCGCCAGGCTAGCTCGCCGCCAACCTCAAGATGCTTTTGCAGTAATGGATCATTACCATACGCGCCGCTGTGACGTTTGATGGTTTCGCCGGCTACCTGGTCAAGGCCGATGCCGCCAATCTGTGACGCGGTTTTGGTAAAGAAGCGGGCAATGAAATCATCGTTTAAGCCGACCGCATCAAAAATCTGCGCGCCGCAATACGATTGGAACGTAGAAATGCCCATCTTGGAAAATACCTTGAGCATTCCTTTTGAAACCGCCTTGATGTAACGCTCTTGGGCTTCATCAATTGAAATATCACCCAGCTCGTCCTGCATATCGGCGACGGTTTCTAGTGCCAAATATGGGTTGAACGCCTCTGCGCCGTAACCGGCCAACAGGCAAAAATCATGAACCCGGCGGGCTTCGCCGGTTTCAACCACAATGCCGACATCGGTTCTAAGCCCGGCCCGGATAAGGTGATGGTGAACACCGGCAGTCGCCAGCAGCGCCGGTATGGCAACGTGTTCGGCATCTACCCCACGGTCAGACAGGATAATAATGTTGTGGCCCGCTTTCACCACCTCTTCGGCTTTGGCGAACAATTTTTCCAGCGCCGCTTCCATTCCCGCGGCACCGTTTTCGGCCCGGTAGGTTATGTCCAAAGTTGAGGCCAGAAACGCACTATCAACATGATTTTCAATGTGACGGATTTTTTCCAGCTCTAGGTTGGTTAAAATCGGGTGGCGTACCTCAAGACGTTTTTGTCCACCGGCATGGTCGGGGTCAAGCAGGTTTGGCCGTGGCCCGATAAGGCTAACTAGGCTCATTACCAATTCTTCGCGAATGGGGTCGATGGGCGGGTTGGTTACCTGAGCAAAGTTTTGTTTGAAATAATCATAAAGCATTTTTGGCTTATCAGACAAAACCGCGATCGGGGTATCGCGTCCCATTGAACCGATGGGGTCTTGCCCGGTGGTTGCCATGGGCAAAAGGTAATGTTTGGTGTCTTCTTGGGTGTAGCCAAATGCCTGCTGCATATCCAAAATGGTTTCGTGTTCGGGCAACATTGGCGCAACGTCATCGGGCAGGTCGGTTACCTGTATCTGGGTTGCATCCAGCCATTTTTGATAAGGCTTGGCCCCTGACAGGGTTGCCTTGACCTCGGTGTCATCAATGATGCGCCCTTCGTCAAGATCAATCAGGAACATTTTGCCCGGTTGTAGGCGCCATTTTTTGACTATGGAGCTTTCGGGAATATCCAGCACGCCGACTTCGGAACCCATGATTACATGGTCGTCATCGGTTACCACATAGCGTGCCGGACGCAATCCATTACGATCAAGGGTCGCACCGATTTGTTTGCCGTCGGTAAAGCAAACCGCAGCCGGGCCATCCCATGGTTCCATCAGGGCGGCGTGATATTCATAAAACGCACGGCGCTTGGCATCCATCAATGGGTTGTTGTCCCAGGCTTCGGGAATCATCATCATCATGGCATGGGCGAGGCTGTAACCACCGGCAACTAATAGCTCTAGCGCGTTATCAAATGTGGCGCTGTCCGATGCGCCATCGCCGATAAGCGGCCATAGTTTATCCAGATCTTTGCCCAGCACATCGGATTCCATGGAATTC